>NZ_JTLA01000078.1:0-84935 GCF_000799055.1 Ensifer sp. ZNC0028 | reverse complement strand
AAACCAGCCCAAATGAGCGAAGCATCCGCGCTCAAGCGCGCCGAAGAACTCGACGCCCTAGACGCCATCATCCCCTTCGATCGCCGCGATCAACTTGCCGCGCTGCTGACGGATGATGACGTCGCGACGCTCAAGCATCTTGCCAGCGAAGGCATGGGCGAGAACACGCTCAGGGCGCTCGCGTCCGACCTGGGCTATCTCGAGACCTGGTGCCAGCTCGCCGTTGGCACTCCCCTTCCCTGGCCGGCGCCGGAGAGCCTGCTGTTGAAGTTTGTCGCTCACCATCTGTGGGATCCGGCCAAACGAGCAGAAGATCCATCCCACGGCATGCCGCCTGAGGTGGAAACTGGCTTGCGCTCGCAGCGGCTGCTGCGCGCCTACGGGCCGCATGCTCCCGAGACCGTGCGACGCCGCCTGACGAGCTGGTCGATACTCACCCGTTGGCGCGGCGAAAAAGGCTGCTTCGACGGACCCTCCATCAAGTCAGCGCTGCGTCTTGCCGTTCGCGCCAGTGCCCGGCCGCGGCAACGCAAGAGCAAGAAGGCCATCACCGTGGATGTGCTGGCAAAGCTGCTCACGGTCTGCGCCGGCGAGCGCCCAGCGGACCTGCGCGATCGGGCGCTGCTTCTGATGGCTTTTGCATCCGGCGGCCGTCGACGTTCCGAAGTGGCGGCGCTCCATGTCGAGGACCTGACGGACGAGGACCCCGTCCAGACCGATCCGGCCGATGCCGCCTCCCCTTCCCTTCCCTGCCTTTCCATCCGCCTCGGCCGCACGAAAACAACGACAAGCGATGAGGACGAACGTGTGATCCTGATCGGACGGCCGGTATCGGCGCTGAAACGCTGGCTCGCCGAGGCTCAGATCAAGGAAGGGCCGGTGTTCCGGCGTATCGACCAGTGGGGAAATGTCGATCGGCGGACTTTGACGCCGCAATCGGTCAATCTAATCCTGAAGAGCCGCTGCAGACAGGCCGGGCTCGATCCGACGGCGTTTTCGGCGCATGGACTGCGATCAGGCTACCTGACCGAAGCGGCCAATCGCGGCATACCGCTGTCTGAAGCGATGCAGCAGTCGCTGCACAAGTCCGTCACCCAGGCAGCGAGCTACTACAACAACGCCGAACGCAAGAACGGACGAGCGGCGCGACTGATCGTCTAGGAGGAATTTGGGTCTGACGGCCCGAACGGCGGTCAGTAGACCAATCGCGTTCGTATCGTTCCGGGAATTCCGCGCAGAGCCTGAAGAATCTCGTCGGCATTTGTGGAAATTCCATCGGCCTCGACCACGACATAGCCCGTGTCGCCAAGCGTCTGAAGGAACTCAGCGACGATGTTCAACCCGCGCGACGAGAAGATCTCGTTGAGCTGAATAAGCATTCCAGGGCGGTTTTCATGCACGTGAATGAAACGCGTGCCGTTCGGGCGCTCGGGCAGCTGTACCTGCGGAAAGTTAACCGCGCCCATCGTTGAGCCGATGTCGGAATACTCGACCAGCTTCCTTGAAACCTCCCCGCCGATGCGCTCTTGGGCTTCCTCAGTTGAGCCGCCGATATGCGGCGTCAGGATGACATTGCTCAAGCCTTGCAACGGCGTCTCAAAACGCTCGTTGTTCGATGCCGGCTCCTTGGGGAACACGTCGACCGCGGCACCCGCCAGATGCCCGTCCTTCAGGACTTTCGCAAGCGCGTCGAGATCGACAACGGTGCCACGGGAATTGTTGATGAAGATGGCGCCCTTCTTCATGCGGCGCAGTTCGGTTTCGGTGATCATATTATGCGTCGACGATGTCTCGGGAACATGCATTGTCACATAGTCAGAGATCTCAAGAAGTTCGCCGAGGGAGGCCATAGACTCCGAATTGCCCCGGCGCAGCCGATCGGAAAGATCGAAGTAGCGCACGACCATGCCCATGCTTTCGGCAAGCGCGCTGAGCTGCGATCCGATATTTCCATAGCCGACAATGCCCAGCGTTTTGCCGCGGACCTCCCGGCTGCCCACAGCGGTTTTCTCCCACCCACCTTGATGCGCGGAAGCCGAGCGCGGAAAGATCTGCCGTGTCAGCATGATAATCTCGCCGATCACAAGCTCGGCCACCGATCGCGTATTTGAATAGGGTGCGTTGAACACCGGAATGCCGCGCCGACGCGCTGCATCCAGATCGACTTGGTTCGTACCGACCGAAAAACAGCCAACGGCGATCAATTTCCTGGCGGATTCGAAAATCTCGTCTGTCAGCTGCGTGCGGGAACGAATGCCAATGATATGCGCGTCGGCGATGTGGCGCTTAAGATCCTTGTCGTCGAGCGCCTTTGGCAAATGAATGAGGTTGGTGTAGCCGGACGACGAAAAGTAGTCCACGGCGGTCTGGCTGATACCTTCCAGTAGAAGCACGGAAATTCGGTCGCGTGGGAGAGAAAGTTGGCGGCTCATAAATGTTGCTCCGATTTCCGGAAGATCGATGTGGCTTGGGGGCCATGAAGATTTAAGCGGCCGGACAGGCTAATATCAACACACTGATACCGCGAACAAATCTCAAGATACCGCGTTTTTCCATGCTTTTAAGCCAAAGGTTGGCGAGAAAGGATGGCCTAGGCTTTCCGGCCCTCCCAACCGGCCGGAAGACCTGCCCCACGAATGGTCGATCCGACGGATACCGGCTCCCCTCTCTTGCGCGGGCCGTACTGCTATCATGCGGTCCCCTTTTTCTGCTGTCCTAGAACGGCATTGTCAGGTCTTGGCCGATCTCCATTGAAGCCCACCCGCATGGGCGCTGATCCGCTTCCACACGTCTTGCGCGCTACTAAACTGTTGGTCCATCTGGCGGCCCAAGCGGAAAGAAAGCTGTCTTTTGGCACCCTGACGACCATTGCCGAGTATCAGGATCGCAAAGCCCTCAAACTGGCGTCACAGGAAGCAAGCCGCCACGGCTTCCATGGATCAACCTGCTTTCACCCTTCCGGCGTGCCGATCATGAATGCCGCATTCTCTCCCTCGGAGAAAGAGATCGCCTAGACCCTGGACCCCCTCGGTGCATCTGAGGCCGCGGAGGTCCGGGCTCGCCTTCAAACATGACGAGCGCATGGTGGATACTCCGATCATCGTATGGGCGCGCAAGATCCTGCGAAAGGCCGACTAGCCCGCCGTCGACGTCAGCCAAGCATGGCCATCTTCAACTCCGCCTGGCGGCCGAGCGAGGTCATCCATTCGGCAAACTCCGGACGGCTCTTGATCTGGCGACCGTAGTGGCGGCGAAGCGCGGTGGTGAGTTCGCTTCCGCGGCCGAGCTGTTCATCGGCAAAGCCGATCATCTGAGAGTTCGGCCAGGCCTGCGGACGGATGGCCGCAAGACGGGCAAAGAGGCTCTCGCCTGACGCATCCGGGTTTGCCTGCGCCATCAAAGTCAGCATCGCGGCGGTCGAGCGCGACACGCCCATATGGCAATGCACCAGAACATGGCTCGACGCCTGCTTGTTCTCGCGTGCGAGGAAGTCGGCACCAAAGCGCAGGATCGCCTCGACATGGTCCGGGTGAGGCATCACCCGATCCGGTGCTGCAGCAATGATGTCGTGGAAGCGCAAGGTCGTGCGATGATGCTCGCCATAAGCGCCGAAGGCCTCCAGTTCCGGGAGTTCAGGATCGACAATCGACAGGACGTGGGTCACGTTCCGACTGCTTTGGCCCGGCAATTCGTCGATCCCACAAACGGTCAGCACTGGAGAAAAAGTCGCTTCCATGTCAATTTTCCTCGGTCCGGTTTATTAAGCGCCTTCCTCGCATCTACGCGCAAGCAGGGCAAAGAGCACGTCCAGCATCACATACATCGGAGCGCGGCCGGTCGGCACGATGAGGGGATGGGTTGAGGCGCGGTAGGCGTTGAGATTGATGTTTTCATCGGCAAGGGAGGCGACGACGGAGCCGCCGGGAGAGATGGAGACTATACGTGCGCCAGCCTTCTTCGCAATCTCCATGTTCGAAATTAGGTAGCTCGTGCGGCCGGAGAAGGAGAGGACGAAGAGCACATCTTCTCCCGTCAAGCGGGGTGCCGAAACCATCTGCAAGGTCGGATCGGAATAGGCAACGCTTGCGACACCCAGCGAGGCAAGGCGGTGTTGCGTTTCCCCAGCGAGGAAGCCGGAGCCGCCATAACCGTAGACGTCGATGCGGCGAGCCCTAGCGAGCAGTTCGACGGCACGACGAAGTGTCTCGAGGTCGAGATCATGACGGGCCTCGCGCAAGGATTCTGCGGCGCGGTTGAAAACGTCGTCGACGAGGCTCGTAAACGGGTCGCCGCCGCCCTCCACCGGGCTTGGCGGCGCCTGGCGCACGGCGAGCTGTTGGGCGAGCTTCAGGCGGAAATCCGGAAAGCCATCGCAATCGAGTCGCCGGCAAAATCGGATGATCGAGGGCTCGCTGACATTGGCGATGCGCGCCGCGTCGGTGATCGACCAGGTGATCGCCGTGCTCGGAGTGTCGAGGATCGCCTCGGCGATCCTGCGCTCGGCGGGGGTGAACTGCGAGAGAGACTGCCTGATCAGATCGAGCATGGAACCCTTCGTTCCGGCATAGAGGGATTGTTGAACATGAGGATCACAATGTCCCATCAGCCATGAGGTTCGACAGGCAGGACGATTGATAATCAAAACCGACCTGCGCCACAACGAGCCTCTTCACCGATCCGAGTGTCTCTTCGCGCGGGTGAAGCGACCGACCCCCACCATCTTGGACCACGACGAGACCTCCGGCCGCCTCGACGAGCTGGATGCCGGCCGCGATATCCCAGGCACTGAATTTAGATTCGTAGGCGACCGCCGCGCGGCCGCAAGCGACATAGGCGAGATGCAGCGCGCACGAGCCGAGACGGCGCACGGCACGGAAGGAATTGACAAGATCGGCATGTGCCTCCTGTGCCGCGCGCGACGGGCGCTCTCCCTCATAGGGAGCATTGCTCAAAAGTTCGACTTCGCGGTCGATGCGCCCACGCAGGAAAGGCTTCACCTCACTCCCGTTCAATGACAGCTGCCCGCCGGTCGCCAGGAAGAGCTCCTCGCGGATCGGATCATAGACGATGCCGCAGATCGGTTCGCCGACATGGTACGCCGCGATCGAGACGCAGAAGAAGGGCAGGCCGGAGGCAAAATTGCTGGTGCCGTCGATCGGATCGATGATCCAGGTCGTATCGCCTTCGCCTTGCAGGCCACCTTCTTCGCCGAGGATCCGTGATGCCGGTAGCCGCGTCCGGATGATCTCGCAGGCCGCAGCTTCCGCCGCCTTGTCTGCGGCGGTAACGATGTCGAAGAACCCGGCCTTTTGCTGGGTTTGCAGCGTCTCCGGACTAGCCTCGAGGAAGCCCTTGCGGGCAACGGCGCCGGCAGCAAGCGCGGCTTCGTGAGCGACGTCCACGATTACCCGGTGCAGATCATGGCGGATGGCTTGGTTAAGGGTCATGCGGCTTTTCCCATGGCGTCGGCTTCATTTTCCGGCAGGATCCAGACAGGCCTGCTATCGACGGAAAGGCGCAGCGTCTGGCCGACTTCGGCAACGCCCGTCCGGTAGTATTCGGTATCGAGGAAGATGCATTCCTGGCCTTCGAGGTCGGTCAGATATTCGACATAGGCGCCCTGGAAGACGACGCGGCGCACCTTTGCCTCCATCGTGCCCTCGGGTTCGACCCGGATGTGCTCCGGCCGCACCACGCAGCGCACCTCCTGGCCCGGTCTGAAGACGCGACCTTCGTTCGAAAGATCAAAGGCCATGGTGGATGTGATCCGCACGCGAACGACCGCAGCGTCTGCAGTCTCGACCTTGCCGCGCAGAAGATTTGCCTTGCCCATGAACTCGGCGACAAAGCCGGTTGCGGGGCGGGAATAGACGTTGAGCGGCGTGTCGCCCTGCTCGATGACGCCGTTGCGCATTACCACCACGCGGTCGGAGATCGCCATCGCCTCGCTCTGATCATGGGTGACATAAAGGCTCGTAATGCCGAGGCGCAACTGAATGGCGCGCAGTTCATCGCGCATGCGCTCGCGCAACTGTGCATCGAGGTTGGAGAGCGGTTCGTCGAACAGCAACACCTTCGGCTGCGTGACGACGGCGCGGGCAAGCGCCACACGCTGCTGCTGGCCGCCGGAAAGCCGCGAGGGCGAGCGATCGGCATATTGGGCAAGCGCCATGGTATCGAGCATGGAATCGACGCGGTCCTTCATCTCTGCGCGCGGCAGGTTGAGCAGACGCACGCCGTATTCAACGTTTTCGCGCACGCTCATGTGCGGGAAGAGCGCGTAGCTCTGGAACACCATGCCGACATTACGCGCATTGACGGGAACGTTGGTGACGTCACGTCCGCCGATGGTGATCGTGCCGTCGCTGGGCGTCTCGAAGCCGGCTAGCATTCTGAGCGTCGTCGTCTTGCCGCAGCCGGAGGGGCCCAGCAGCGTGACGAGCGTGCCTTCCTCGATCGTGAGGTTCAGCCGGTCGACGGCGGTCGCTCCGGTGACACCCGGGAAGCGCTTGCTGATGTTGGAGAAGATGACTTTCGACATGGGCTTACCTCTTCGAGGTCGACGTGAGGAGGAACTGCATGACCGCAAGAATGGCGAGCACGACGAAGACAAGGATGCTGCAATAGGCGGCGGCGACACCGAGCTTCAGCGTCTCAACCTGCGACAGAATGGTGACCGTGATCAGCGTCCAGTTGGCGGAGACGAGGAAGATCACTGCGGACAGCGTCGTCAGCGAGCGGGTGAAGGCGTAGGACAGAGACGTGAACAGCGCCGGTTTCAGGAGCGGTAGCGTGATCTCGAAGAAGGTCCGCGTGTTGGACGCACCGAGGACGGTGGACGCCTCCTCGATCGACTTGTCGATCTGGCGGAGCTGGTTGGAGCCGGCCTCGATCCCGACCTGCAGGTTCTTCACCACCATCGCCGCAACGACGATGAGGGCGGTTCCGGTCAAGAGCAGAGGCGGCGCGTTGAAGGTGCTGACATAGCCGATGCCGAGAATGGTACCCGGTGCTGCGAACGACAACAGCGTCCCCCAACGCAGCAGGAAGCTGCACGGGAAAGCCTTGCGGACGAGCAGATAGGCGATCAGCATGCCGGCAATCGCGGTCACCGGCGTCGCAACACCCGCAAGCAGCAGCGAGTTGCTGAGCGTCTCGAAGCCCGCCGTGAAGACGGTCTTGTAGTGGGCGAGCGTCAGCGTATTGTCGACGCCGGGCAGTTTCGTGAACGAGACGTAGATCACCGTCACATAGAAGGCGAGAATGGTGAAGGCGACCACGTAGCACAGGATCGTCAACGGGATCACGACGGCGCCGGAGATCCGGATCGTTTGGGCCGTCGGCTTGCCGGTGACAGTCACATAGCTGCGCTTGCTCACCCAGTAACGATGGATGAGGAACGCCGTCATGGACGGGACCAGCATGAGGCTCGCAAGCAGCGCACCCGCCTGCAGATTGAAGTAGCCCACCATTTGCGAATAGGCCTCGACGGCAAGCGTGTTGAAGTTGCCGCCAATCAGCATCGGATTGCCGAAGTCTTCAACCGACTTGACGAAGACGAGCAGGGTTGAACTGAGGACCGCCGGCGTGACGAGCGGAAGCGTCACCCGCGAAAAGGTCGTCCAGCGTGAGGCGCCCAGGGAAGCGGAGGCGTCCTCCAATGCGCTGTCGATCGACTGCAGCATGCCGCGAATGTTGAGATAGGCGATCGGCGTGAAGGCGAGCGACTGGATCAACACCAGGCTATGGAAGCCATAGACGTTGGCATTGCGGATCCCGAGCAGTTCGCGGGTGATAAGGCCTGAACGGCCGAAGAGAATGACGACCGCCAATGCCATTACGAACGGCGGCGAGATAATCGGAAGCAGCGCCACGCCATGAATGAAGGTCTTGCCGGGCATGGTCGTTCGCGTCGCCGAAAAGGCAAGAAGGAAGCCGGCAGCGGTGGCGATGACCGCCGAGGTGGCGCCGAGCAGCAGCGTGTTGACCAGCGATTCCCAGACGAAGGATTGGGAAAGCGTATCGGCGAGCGCCGCGAAATCGAAGCCATGGTCGGTGACGACCGCCTGCTTCATGACAGTGAAGATGGGCAGGGCGGCGAAGACCAGCACCGAAAGCGTGACGAGGGTGAAGAGACCGAACAGCCACGGGTCGACGGTGATCTTTCGCAGGAAGGCCGGCGATGCCCCCGTCCGGCCGGACGGGGTCGCTTGCGAGACGAGGGTCATATCGGGGCTCCTTGCCGGCTTTACTTGGCGTCGGCCTTGTGGCGCACATCGCTTTCGTAGCGCTGCAGGAGCCGCGCGCGGTTCTCACCGGCCCAGGTAAAGTCGTAATCGATCATCTTCACGTTGGAGAGATCGATCTTCGCTTCCGGGTTCTTGTAGCCGGGCACGATCGGGCCGCGGAACGTTGCACCGATGGCCGCCTGACCCTTGTCCGTCAGAACCCAGTCCAGAAACGCCGCGGCGCTCTTTGCCTGCTCGTCCGACGCGTTGGCGATCGCGGCCGCAGCATTCACCTCGAAGCCCGTCCCCTCTTCCGGGAAAGAGTAGCCGACCGGATACCCTTGAGCGATCGCCGCCTCGATGTCCTGGGTGTAGGCCATGGCAAGCGCAATCTCGTTGTTGGCGACCATGCGCGATGGCGCCACACCCGAGCGGGTGTATTGCACCACGTTCTTGTCGATGTCCTTCATCAAGGAGAAAGCCGGCTCCTCGCCGAATAGCTGAACCATCGAAGCAAGAGCGACATAGGCAGTGCCTGAAGATGCCGGGTGAGCAAGCGCCACACTCTCATGGAAGGTTGCGTCTGCAAACGACTTCCAGCTTGTCGGCGGCTTGGCGCCGGTTTCGTCGAGAACCTGTTGGCTGTAGGCAAAGACGATCGGCGACAGCGAGATCGGTGTCCAGCGGCCTTCCTTGTCGGTGTAGCGCTGGTCGACCTTCTCGATACCGGTCGCCTTGTGGGCGGCGAGCAACCCTTCGCTGGCTGCCTGGATGAAGTTGTCGGCCGCTCCTGCAAGCCAAAGGCCCGCCTGCGGATTGTTCTTTTCCGCCCGGATACGCGCGAGGATCTCGCCGGCGCCGATGCGCACGAACTGCGCTTCGATCCCGGTGTCGTCCTTGAAGGCTTTCAGCACAGCACCGCAGTCGTCTTCCGACATCGGGCAATAGACGGTCATGGCCGCGGCACTGGCGCTGCCGGCGGAAAAGACGTGTGAGCACAGGACTGCGAGCGCTGAAGCCAGCGCGAAACGGCGTGACATGTTGATTTCCTCCAAATGAAAGCGACGGCCCCTTTTGTGAAAGCCTTCCCGGGCTCTCAGGTCTCACTCGCCGTGCATGAGTGTTGGTATAGCGAGGAAATCTACATCTGTCAAAGAAAATGTAAGAAAGCTACATTCTTGAATATTGAGGGATGATACGCGTGGTGAACTGCCATTGCCCGAGGTTGTGGCCAATGAAAGTTGGGAAGCGGAGGGAAGACGCAAACGGTGTATTCTGAAAACAGCAGATCAAGGCTCCGGCGCTGACTTCGGAACGAAGCCCATTGCGAAGCCGAAGAGCCGGCCCACTTTTTCGAGTGTCTCCAACGTCGCGTTCGCGTCACCAGCTTCGATTTCTGCTATCTGGCAACGGGTAAGGCCGACGCCGGACGATGGGTCTCTCGCTCACAGCACAATCGTTCCGTCGCCAGTTGTTTCAAAGCGTTCCCATCGGCGTGGATCCGGGATCCCCACTCTGATGTGTCAAAGCGGGGCCTCAGCCAGGCTGATGAAAGTTTCTAAAGTCCGTTGCGGGAACAAGAGCGAGGCGCAGCCGTTCTACCATCAGACCTGCCTCGCGAGCCCGCCCACGGAGCCGCGGCTGAGGGGAAAGGGATCTGACAGTGGCGATGCGCGCAATCACGCCCCTACTCGAATAGAACCTACTCGAATAGAAGCAGCGCGCTGCAGCACACTGCCACAGCCACAACGAATACTCGCACGTTTCTCGCACGACCTTCGGGCAAGGTTCGCTAGCGAGACCAATGCGTTGCGAAAGAGTTGCATTGCGATTCGTCGCCTGGAGGAAAAATGCGTCAGCAGACAAAACCGTTTATCGTTGAGATCAAGCATTCCCGAAAGCTGAAACCCAACGGCGAAAAACTATCGATCTGGGGGAAACTGGATTTGAGCGTTGCCGAGGAGCACGTGGCATCCGAGAACCCAGTAGAGGCACCGGCCGCCATCGAAAGCGGCGACCGACCTTAGCGCCCGATCGGCGCAAAACCTCAAGGGCCATTTCAAACATCTGTCGTGTCCGGCTGCAGCCCATAACGAAGCGCGGCCGCGCGCCAGAATGGAAGGGTCGCTGTTCGCGTTCAGGCGCTATTGCTGGATCGGGGCATTTCAACGAGCCTCGCCGAGCCGATAACAGGCGCTTTTTTTTGCGAAGCTTAATGGTATCGAAAGCGTATGATTATACCAAAGCCTCATGCTTGGGGGTGGGTTTCGAAGTCTTGTATTGGCAGTATTTCTGCTTCTGTTGATGCTGACGCATCTGGGCGTTGGATCGACCCACGCTGCTGATTCCAGCAACATTCGCAATTCCTGCTGGGCATCCGGCCGCATCTCGGAGAGCGTCATCACCATAGCTTCGGCCGCGGAGCGGTGGTTCTGCGATGACCGGAAATTCTCAATTGATTCCGAGCGAGTGCTGCTTCGCTTCGATCTCAGGCCGGGCGATGACCTGCCTCGATATTTTCTCTCAAGGCGGAGCGCACTTAAGGCGGTGCATCTGCTTGCAATCGACCAGGACGGGGCGGTGCGGCAAGCCTCCGCTTCCGCAGCAGCGTTGCCCAGCTCAATGGCCGCCGGTGGGTATTTCAAGGCTCCCCTGCCTGGCGTGACCGATGCGACGCGGCAAGTCGTCGTCGCCATCGACTTGCCTAGCCACCGGATGACACTGGAGCGAGCATACCTGGCACCAGAGGATGTCGCAGGCAACAGCATCGAGGATATGCAACCCCTTATGATCGTTGCAGGCCTTGCGGGCATGCTCGCCATGCTTCTGATCTTCAATGGGGCGTTCTATCGGATCCTGCGCGAACCTTTTATTCTCTGGCACTCGGCTCTGACGCTCTCGTTGCTGATGACCATTGTGACCTCATCAAGCTTGTCAGTCGTCTTCTTCGACCCTCCCGCCATGACGTTGAGCTGGATGACCACCTTGCTCTTCGGGATGACCGTCGCATCAGGAGCGATGTTCACGTACAGCTTCATCGAACCTGGACTGATGCATCCTGCACTACGGCGTCTGCTACCCTATTGCGCGGCATCGGCATTGTTCCTGAGTGCGTTTCACGCGGCATTCCCGTTCGTTGCGCGGCCAATACAATCGACGGCGTACACGGCTTCGTTTGCACCGATCCTCATCATTTTCATACTGTCGATGATCGACGCATTGCGCCGCGGGAGCCGCGCGGCAAAATTTCAGGCAGTCGGATACACGCCAATGGTCGCGGTCGGATTGATCCGTCTTGTGACGGGCGTCGTCCCCTGGTTCGAGAGCATCGACGCCACGCTCGCATTTTATACTGGCTGTCTATTCGAAGCCCTCTTCACCACGCTCGGCGTAGCTGATCGCTTCGTGACCATGAAGCGAGAGCGAGATCGCGCACGCATCGAAGCTGATCTGCTTGAGCGGCTTTCCGAAACAGACCCGTTGACGGGCTTGCTCAATCGGCGGGCTATTGAGGGACAATTTGGGCAGCTTCGAGCTGAAGGCTTTGCAACATTGGCGGTCATTGACCTTGATCATTTCAAGTCAATCAATGACGTAAGCGGACATGTCGTTGGTGATGCCGTACTCAAGGCTGTCGCCAGTGCCTTCCAGCCTGGGCCGGACGTGAGGGCATACCGTCTTGGTGGTGAAGAGTTTGTGCTACTCACGCGCGGCAATGGCGCCGCCACCTTGGCCGAACGCCGGCGGCAGGCGATTCCGGCAATTGTCGCCAATGTCGTTCCCGGTCTCAAGCGGCCCGTAACCGCCAGCATGGGAGTGGCGGATGCCCTCGGCGATGAAGATTTCGAGAAACTCTATGAACGGGCCGACAAACTGCTCTACGAAGCAAAGAGTGCGGGCCGAAATCGAACGCGGAGTGCCCTCAAGGCAGCGACGGATCAGGAAATCTTTGCGAGAGAACAGGCCTTCGCCGACTAGAGCACTCACTGTGCTGCACGAACTCGGGCGGAGTTTTCCAGGATCTGAAGCGTGAACTTGCTTTTGGCGCGAACGGGGCACTGAAACGACAGTATTTTGCCAATCCACTGGCCGTGGAGCGGACGACTGCTGGTCTAAGCCGCAGCAAAACCGAGCGACGAGCCGAGACGGTACCTTACCTGATGCCCCCTAAAGGGATGCGGCAACCGAGCCGCCTCCGTCCAGCCCCGATGGGGGAGCCGTTACATTTGCGTCAAAACCGCAGAAGAGGTAGGGGTGCACCCCAATGGCAGCGGCAGCGAAGGCAACCGCCGCAATATCCGAAAAAGCATGCAAGGCAGACCATGAGCGACCAGAACGACGACTACGTGTACGACGATGTAACGGGTGAGTGGCGGCCAGCCTCCGAACTCGCTGCCGAAAAAGCAAGAGCCGCCGAGGTACGCGATGCGTCAGGCACCGTCCTTGCAGATGGTGACTCGGTCGTTCTGATCAAGGATCTCAAGGTCAAGGGTGCCGGGCAAACGCTGAAGCAGGGAACGGTCATCAGGTCTATCCGGCTGACTGATAACCCTGAAGAAATCGATTGCCGCCATGAGACGATCAAAGGTCTCGTTTTGCGCACCGAGTTTGTTCGCAAGCGCTAGGCGATCGGAGGGTCGCCTGTGAAACAGGCAGCCCTGTCTCCATCCAACCGCGCGACAATGAACTGTCGTCGGGCGCCGCCGACGGTTCACGTCGAAGACCAAAGGAAAGCCGGACTACCATTCGGCTCAGTGCCAAGGGCGCCATAATCACGCGGCAGCTCAGCGCCGACGTCTTCGAAGCCTCCGCCTCAAGGGCCGAGGGAATTTCACCGCTTCCACGCTCGACGGAAGAGACAACTCATCTCAGAGCGGCAACCTCCTTCGCATCTGGCAAGAAGAGCGCCGCCCAATGATCAGATCGAACACCATGAAGGTCAGGCAGAGCCAACGATCCTCTGTCTGCTCACCAAAAGAGATTTGCTATCCAGCGCTGATCTGGCGAAGAGCCACGTCGGAGACAATTGTCCGGCCACGCCGACGCCCTTTGCCCAGCTTCATACGCCCTCCGCGGACACGAACATTCGATCTACCCCGAATCCCCGCGATGCCGGCCAAATTCGCCGGGATCTAACTATCTAATTTCTCTATACTAAACCTCATAGCAGAAGCTATTTGTCTATCTACTTCCGCCACCTGAGCTGAAATCGATCACATCTCGACAGCGGCGTCGTCGCCGCTGGGCTCGAACTGCCATTGGGGGACGACCAAGACGCGACGCAAATGGCCTAATCACCACGTCCAATTATGGCGCGAGCCCGCGGCCTCGCGGTCTCCTCCCCTATCCCGAGTTAGAAGGTCTGCTTCTCGATATCGTCGTCCCCTATCTCTCGCGGATAGTCGACCTTCACGCGCTCAGCCGGCCAACCAATACTTTCGGCGGCAGGCAGTTTAGATCCCCATCGCCACCGGCGCTGCGTGCCGGAACGCGACCGAGACATCCCGAAACGCAAGATGGCCGCCATGGCTCAAGTTTCGGCAAAACTGGCAAGCCGCCGGCCACCGTACATGAGAACGGTCGGCAGCAGGGGCACGACCGCCAAACGGCGAGTTGTCAGCGACCCCGGCAATCGGACGTGGCAGCATTGCGGATCGGGAATTGAGGAGAACCGGTTCACGCCAGGCCGAGCGACAGGCCCCCTCTTCCCAGTCTTTCGATCTGCCCCGACCAAGAGAAGCGACCACGACGAACCCGTCATCCCGATCCGCCGACCGATTTCGGCGCAGAACGGCCGGCCCGATGAGGTTCAGATCAAGGAAGTGCCCTTGCTCCATCGTGTCAATCCACGAGTGATGGCGATAGGCGCGCCCGCGCCGCAGTCGCTCTACGTGACCGCAATGAGCTGCCGCAAACCAGCCGGGCACAACCCCTATATTGCCGAAATCTATCCCGTGTCCATGCGATGGCCGCATCGCCCCGGGTTTTCACATGGAGAGGCGATATCACCTCAATACTGGCGCCGCTGAAAGGCCCGCGTCCAGCGAGCCCTTGGCTCTTGTCGGTGAAATGACCGAGCGTCGACGCTTACAGGGATTCGATGCCGGCTGGTCGGATCTTTCCCAAGGCGGTACCTCCATTCACGGCGTCGAACCAACCATGAAATCGTTACCTGGAACGACGGAGTGGAGGACGCACTTGCGGACGAACAGCTCAAAAGACGGCTGGCACGCGGTCCTGGCGCCGGACACAACCAGTCGAACATCAGCCGGCACTCTGAGATCCCGAAACACGATGCGCCTGACGGCGCGCCCCGCGAAACAAAGTGATTTAACACGAACCTCGGAAGGCCCGAATCTAATCAAAGCGCCGCCAATCTCAGAACCCTACTATCATCATTGAACCTTTGCGCCTGCCCCTCTATGGCGCGTACAGACGCTGATGCCTCGATAAAGGTATTCCCGTACGCTACCACGGATCCGCGAGTTTGCTTGCAAGCGCACTTCCAATCCCCGCCGAACGTTTGACCAGAATCTATCGAATGCCACAGGGGTGGGGTTCGAAGCGGCACCAGCGAATACGGAAGAGGCCCGCGACCTCTCGACCGGGACGCCGCAATCCGGCCGAGCGCATCACTCGCGCGCGCAATTTCGTCCGCTCGGGCAGATCAATTTAGGGTCACATATCGAAGCGCAGCAAACGCCGTTTTCATCACACACCGGGCCTCCGAGCGCTTACAAAGCTGGCCAATTACCGAAGAAGTCCCCAACAAGGATTGCGTCCCGACTGCACGGTCGCTACGCCGGACTCGTCACAGACCTGTATTACCCGCGCCCGGAGACCCGCGAGGATCGCTAGAGAAGCAACCCTCGCTGCGGCAATTTTGTTCGGAACTTTGAAGGCAGTCGCGCCAAACAACCAACATCACCTTTGCTTCCTGAAGCGACTTTCGACAGTGATGCCATCCGTAATCCAGCAAGAGATAGTCGGAGCAAGGGTTGAGCCACGATCGACGCGAAATCAATTTGAGACGAGCGCCGGTGCCCAAGCACCTTCAGACAAACGTCAAACACCCGCGAAGGGCACGGCGTGAGCGGCTGCCGTTGCTTCGTCTAGCCCAAGCAGACGTCACATTTGGGAATGATGGCCGGGGCACCCTTTCCTGACAGGCCTCCGGATTAGAGGTCGCCACCGGCCAATATCCATTACTTCAACTTCAGACCTGGCTTTCGCCCTTTGCTATCCTTACCCGATAGCCTCGGACAGTGGTCCGCGCCCGCGCTCATCGCCAGCCGTCTTTGGAATATCCTGAAGCCGCAAGTTAGGTTTCGAGCTTCCGATTGAAAGCCCTGATGTCGGAAGACACGGCTTGCGTGGTTAGAGATTGGCTTACAAGCTCATGTTTAGCGGCAGGGGTTCCGGACCTTGTCAGCTGACAAGGTCCGTTCGCAGTGGGTCATCTGTCGCGACAACGCTCGGATAGCCTCAGGCGCGGTTCGACAAAAGCAAACATAGAAGCCTTGTCAGCTGACAAGGTTTGCGTACGCCGCACCAAGGCCGCCGAAGCCGCATACGCACCTCGTCTACGAACGCAGTTGGTTGACGGTAGTTCACTCGTAGATACCACCTTTGGTTGCTTGCCGCATCACCGAGGTTGGCAGCACCGGAACCAGCGCGCGAAAGGTCCGAAGAGATGTCTTGATCTCAAAGCCCCTGCAACCCCGACATCACGGAAAAAGCCCGCGCCGTCGCGGCTCATGCGCACAGATCGCCACGGCATCCATCGGGATGCAGGGGCGGGGAGCCGCCTAACGCTTGCAAGATCCCGACAGCACCGACAAAACCAAAGTCCCGTCAGAGACTCCCAAGAAATTGGTCCGGCAATCGGCGCGCCTTGGCAATTGCCAGATTCAATCCCGCGCCTGCCACTTACGACTTTCAGTACCTAAGTTGCCAAGGCCTTCGTGCACTGCCGCGTCACCCGGTTCAATCCTGACGTCTGTTCTTGCGGCTCGCCCTCGTGACCCGACACCCACGGGTGGATGGTCTTCGAGTGCTACGGTCCCCATGTCCCGCCGTTGCTATGCCTTCGCTGCATCCAACACACGCAAGGTCCACTCCCTCATTTATCCAGCACCTTGTTTGGAAAATGCCCTCGACGCGAAACCCAAACCTTGCGCACCGGCATTCAACCTCTTTCGATGACCTCGACCAATCTTGTGGGTGCCAACGATCTCTTGGCTTGCTGGCCGTCGCTTTCGTTGCGCGATCTTTGACACCATTTAGCGACAGGCCTTGCGGCGTGGAGTCCGTAAGCAGTTTGGTTCGAGATCTTCGGCGCGAAGCCCGGTGTTGGCCTGCGCGAGATAAACAACAGATCAATCAGATCAACTTGTACGCCGTCGCGACCTCCTTCGCAGGAACGTAGAGACGCAAGCCGACACGATCGAGCCCGCGCCAACGCTGCCCAACCCAATGGTTACGTTGCCGAATACCAGCGCTGAAAGATCAGTGCGATCAGATTGCGGGGTTCGACCTCTGATCGCGCTGGCGACAAGTCGTTGTCGTCGCCAACTTCCGAGCGAGGGATGCGGAGCCCTGAGCCGAGAAATTGGAACCTCCAGTCCGACTTGTCGAACAGTGGTGCAGACAAAAGGGCAGGGGGTAGTCCTCGGCGCCTGGTTGACCGCTTGCGAAGCGCTAAGGGAGAAGCGCAGTTCACGAAGCTTCTGCCGAAGGCGACCCGCTTTGCTATTGAACGCAGCCAGTCCAGCCTCATGATTAGCCAGGTCATGGCCGGAAGAGATGACGGTCGGAGAAGGGGAGGGCGCTCGCGAGATATACGCAGGGATGCAGCCAATTGTCCGACGTCAAAGAGGTCTGATCTCTCAGTTCTCCAGCCTTCGGTTTCCAAAACCACATGACGTGAAACGCCCAGCTCGGGTTCGACCGGCCTTTTGGCGATCAAATCGCATTGCTCAGCCGATAGAGATCGTCAATGGTGCTACAGAGTGCAGGGTTCGATGGCAGAAGTCTTCCGGCAGTTAGCTTCCGCTTCTGCAATAATGGCCGTTATATCATATAGTTAACAAGTGCATAACTTTCGAGCGTACCGAGACCCGACCTGAGTGGTAATTGCGCTCCTGATTCCGCTCTCGTCAAACCGGTTGCTTGTTCTGGTGGCCGCACGGGCCGTTTCGCTGCTCATCCGTCTTCATCGCAAAAGCCGCAAATGCCCGGAGTTATCGCTTGAAACACGCCAAACGCGCGGCGCGTCGCCCCCCCTTTTGCGCCGACGAGCACTTACCGAGATTCTGAGCGTTCAATCCGAACCAGAAGAGCGGCGTTTCCGTCGACCACGCCGCACGTCGAAACTGCATCGCTTGCCACCGTCTCTTTCGTGTAGCGATCTCAGGCGTGCGGGAGAATTCACTCGCGGCGCTCGAAGAGCGAGAATGCTGGATTTCCGACCATGCAAATTTCAGCCCAATTGGCGAGCGCTGTTCGGTCCAATACGCTTCGATATGGCGCCCCACTGACGTCAATTGTCACCAGGTTGCAGAGTATTGGACAGTGCTCCGGTTCGAGCGATTGAGCATTGGGTGCAAGGCACCGGGTGATGTCTGAATGGTGGCTGCGTTACAAGTGGGGTTTCCGCCAGACGGCAAGCGACCGAGCAGTTGATATCTCGTCAGCCCGTGCAATTGCAGGCTTCACCGAAGTCCGCTCGTCATCCGTTTCCAACTTCGCTTGTTGAATTGCCAAGACAAGTTCGCGGTAGGAGCGGTCGCCCATGTTGCAGCGGCCGGACAGTGTCACGTTTCCGCGGTCCTCTGTCGGATAGGCGAAGGCGGTAAGCCAATCACACTTTCCGCCAGGGGGAGGGCACGACGAGAACGATACCCGCGATCGGCGCCGATCGCGGTCGCCGATGCCAATCATCGAAAACCGATGCCGCGAGCTAGGACGTGGTCGGACTTCCCGAGCTCAACCATCTTGATAAGCGTTGTGTTGGACCCGCAGTTTGCCAGTGCTATCCGAGAACGATCTGGGATAGCTCCTAGGTATCCGCTTCAGGCAGCCAGACTCGCAACCGACCGACCGGTTTGAAGCCAAGCTTTAACAGCTCATCCAATGCAATGCCGTGATCGTATCCAACAAGTGGCAGATCCGGGGAAAAGGCGTTACCGGCGAGCAAAACAGCATTCCGAAACGCGGGCGGGGTATCAAACAGACTAAAGATGTTCGAGACCCCCACCGTTTGAGAGGACCGGTTTACGATGCAGCCGGCATCGAAGCCATTCCCCGTCGATCGGCCATAGATATGCAGGTCGGGCTCGGAGGGCAGAGAGGGTGGAAAGACCTGGCATCGGAGGGGCTGCCGGCCTCTTTCCAGGCGCGTTCCCAGCAGTTCAATGCCGTCGCGTCGCGCACGCGTTCCCAGCCGTGAGTCGAGCAAGCGGGCGTTCCGCAAGGTTCGGTCCAAACCCATGACGCCGTAAACAACAGCCGGAATCCCTCGCCGGTCAGATCCAGCGTCGAAAATCCGTCTTTAAGACTGGGCCGCCGTCCCAACCTATCCGTCAGCCGTTCGATCTCGACGAACTGGTCCGCAACACCGTTCGGGTCGAGTGTCGTCATGTTCGAATAGTATGGAGGGGCGATCGCATCGCTGGACCAAAACGTGCCGGTTCGGTGATCAGGCCGTCCATGTGCTCGAAACACCATCTGATAGCCAGGCCTTCTCTTCATCCGAATGTATCGGGATTTCGGATTGTGAAAGGCTCTCTGTCATGGGTACCTGTTGAACTGAATGGTGAACGCCCGACCTGTCCGTTTTGCGCTCGTCTGTCGAGTAGACACGACAGACGATACACCGCAGTTTCTGTCGATCAAAATCCGAGAACAGACAAGCCGCGTTCCGGCGGCCCTTGAAAACTCCCATCAGCGAAGGCTTCCCCCGCATTCGCGCGACATGACGACAATTACCTCCCTGTCGAAACGACATCCGGAGCTGCGCGTTCGAGGATCAACCCGCTGTGCCAGCCGCCAACCATCTTTGCCCGACATCTAAGTCAGACGGCCACATTCCCTCAGGAGCCGAATGTGACCTGATCGCCATGGCGGCTACAGATGTGATCGCGCCACCTAGGTTCGACGACGCCAGGTTCTGGCGTCAGGTTTGCGGCATTCTACCGAAAGTCGGATGGAAGCTTAACTGCATCCCCAAGTGATCTTGCTCAATCTGCCACGAAACGCAGATGACGGAAAATTCCGTACGGCTGGAGAACTGTAGACCGGACGCCGGCATGACCAAGGCTGGCTGCGGTGCTGGCTTAAGTTGGAATGTAGTTCAGTGCCGCCTCGACAAGAGGGGAGGGGACTTGGATCCGTCGGCAACTCGCCAGCAAGACACCATCCGAGAATGAAACCTGTATGTGAACGACAGGACCCCTGGGTGGTTTCGGCGAGCGCCGGCTTCCTGCTCAAGTAGAGCCGGCATCATCCCGCGGGTTTGGCGATGCTCCTCCCAGCACCCATCGCGAAACCGTTATACTGCAGCGGATCATCGCCGCTTCAGATGCGTTAACGCTTTGACAGCTTTTCCGCCTGGTCGCCCATTGATGTCATCTACCCGATGCTTGCAAAATCGCTTTCGTCGCAAGGCGGCGACCGCGCGTTGGAACTCTACCCTGCATTCCGCATCCCGCCGGCCCCGCGCAAGAGCGCCATCAACATCGGACCGAGCGAGAACTCACCGCGCCGCGCCTTCGAGGTCAGATCGCGGAGATAACCGCCCGCAGAATTGATGTGCCCAGCCCTTTCCAGCATGCAGGCGAGCGCCACCGCTGCATTTTCGGGCCCCATCACATCACAGGCATCCTGATAGGCACTCGGGCTGATGCCCAGCATCGAGCGAACGACCACGGCGGCCGCCATGAAGTCGCGCCAGTTCGATATCTCGCCGCTCTGCCCGTAAAGCCCGATCTCAGGGCAGGCCCGCAAAACCATCGCCAATGGGAACGCCTTAAGCGGCTCTGCTGTCGGCCGCTTTTCTGGCTCAGGCTTCGCCCCCAGCTCCTTTCGAGAGCTTGGTTCAAATTCATTTGGGGATTCGGGATTTGAATTCTGTATATGACGCTCAAAACGAGCATCATTGCTGCTCATATTTTGAGAATTTTGCTGATCTTCCAATTGATTGACGATCTCAGCGCACAGCAGTTCCATTTCTTCGAGCAGCGCCTTGAGGTCATGGATGGATGGAGAGCGCGGCATGCGCGCAACGAGGGCCAGGTAAACGGCCTCGATCTTCCCCCAATCGCCGCTCGCCCCCTCCTCTATAGCGGCAGAAATGAGCTTACGTGCGTCTCGGCGCCTGATCGTGAGGGCCTCCTTGGTGCGGCGAAAGAGCGTCCGTTCCGCTGCGACCTGTTGGGCCATTTGAGCAAGTTCCTCCGATCGCGCGAGCAGAGGCGCGAGATCGAAACCGAACGCGTCTTCGACTTCCCCGGACCTGTCCTTGCGAACGTAACGCTTGCCATTCGCGCTATCCTTGCGAACGATAAGCCCGGCATCGACGAGTGCTGCCAGGTGGCGACGCAAAGTTGCGCCGGCGATGCCATGCGCCCGAATTGAAAGCTGAGTATTCGACGGAAAGACGATCAAGGATTGACCCTGGCGAAGGTCGGTCTCGGGATAGAAGCTCAACAGCGCATCAAGGACGGCCAGTGCCCTGTCCTGCAGGCCGAGAAGCGGCCGCGCCTCACAGGCGTCGCGAAAGACCTTCCACTTATCCGCCGACTTGTTCGGCGTGATCTCGACGGATGCTACTTGTCGCCTCACCAGCGCAAGCGTCATCGGCCGCCGCCCAAAAGGCGTCGTCACATTTCCACTCTGCATTTCCCTCACCCTTCAGAAGGCAAAAGAAATCCGCTCACCAAATTAGGTGCCAAAGTCTCTTGACGGGGATTCGTGGAAATGCGATTCTCAGATTGTCCAGATATGAGAGAGGCTTCCACGACGGCAACGTTTGGGGGCCTTTTTCTTTTGCAGCAGTCCTTTCGTGTTCACGTATCCGATTGCATCTCCGACCGTTGTCAGAGGCCTTGATCCTTGCGGTCGCGAGAGAACCGCGCGACGAGCGCTGGGAGTTCCTCCCCGACGAATTTGACGAATTCCACGCCGAGGGGCCCGTCGGCTGATATCCGCACCTCCTTGGCCGAAAGCTTCCAGGAACCCAGCTTGTTGCCGGACGCATCGGACAAGTCCGTGCCGTCCTGGCGTACCGCGTTCGCGGGTTTTATGGTTTCGAACGCACGCTGGAAGCGTTGATCGGACAACGACGAAGCGTCGCGCGCCTCAGACAGGATCTGTCGAGCGGCCGCAACGGATTCCGGATGGTCAGCGATTGTCTTGGCGAATTCGAGCCAGCGCGGCCGGCCAATCTTTGGCGCGCGACCGATGGCCTCGATCACGTCGGTCGGGACCACGCGGTAGACGCTGCGCATCTTGGCGAGCTCCGGGTCGTCGATCGACAGTGCCGCCTTTATGTCGCGCGGCTTGATACCGGCGTCGTCCATGCGCGATGCGAACAAGGCGCGTTCGATCCAGGTGAGATCTTGCCGGCTCGCATTCTCAACGCCCTGAGCAACGACTAGGTCCAGATCCGATATTTCGACTTCGATCGCGCGAACGGGCTTGCCAAGTTGTTTTGCGGCAAGCCACCGCCGGTGGCCGTAAATGATCTGGTAGCGTCCCGCCGACGAGGGGTGTTTGCGAACCTGGACCGGAACCTTCTGTCCTTCTGCATCGATCGAGCGCTTGAAGGCTTCGAAGTCCGCCCCGTCATCGTCCGGCAGCCTGTCCGGATAGGGAGAGGGGTCGACCAGTGAAGGATCAAGCTCTCGGATCGCGCCGCCACCCGACTCGACCAGTGCCTTCAGCCGATCGCGCTCGGCCCGTATGTCGTCGATCGCTCGATGCGCGGCACCGACCACGCCGGCGCCGACCCGATTGGGAGCGGCAGGAGGAGCAGGCGTCGTCGATTGCTCTTTCGCAGCAAGGTTGCTTTCCAGTTCGGCCGAAAGCAGGCCGAAGCTGGCGACGATCGATTTGCGGGCGTTCTTGCTCATTCACGTCCCCAGCTCGAGTTGATCAAACGAATGATGGCCTCGTTCACGCCATCGACAGCCTCACGGGCCCGCTTGTGCGTGTCGCGGCCGATCTGGCCCATTTCGAGCTCATAGATCGACCGTTTGGCCAGGCCCGCCGCCTCGACTGCCGTGCTCTCGATCGCGGTCGGCAGGAGCACGTCCGAGCCGAAGAGATGGCGCAACATTGCCACGACCTGCGACTGAGGTGCGTCGTTCGGATCGTGCCGCGTCACGAGGTAACGAATGAAATCCTGGTCGAGCTGAGCGCCGTTGTCGTTCAACACGCCGATCAGGTCTCCCATCATCAAGAGGAACTGGCTCATCGATGCAACGTCGAGCATCGCCGGGTGAACGGTGATGATCATGCTCGTGGCGGCGTAGATCGCGCTCAGCGTCAGGAAGCCGAGGGAAGGAGGCGTATCCAGAAGGACCACGTCGTAGTCGTCTTCCACCTCGGAAAGTGCGAGTTTCAAGCGCTCGAAGAAGATGGCGCCGGAGCTTGATTTGCTTGCGAGCACACGCGGCGTCTCGTGCTCGTATTCCATGACTTCGAGGTTGCCCGGTACGAGATCGACGCCTTCGAAGTAGGTCTTGCGGATGATGTCGCGGATCGGCCGGCGCTCGGCATCGTCGTAGCGAAGCGCCGCGTAAATCGTTTCGTTGGCGCCGACATCGAGTTCCGGCTGCGCGCCAAACAGTGCCGAGAGCGATGCCTGCGGATCGAGATCGAGCGCGAGTACGCGATAACCATTCAGCGCCAGATAATGCGCAAGATGGACACATGTGGTCGTCTTGGCACTACCGCCCTTGAAGTTGGCGATCGCAAGGACCTGAAGATGTTCGCCCGGGCGGCGGCGAGGCAGGAAGCGGAGCGCCTCGGAAGGCTTCTGCTTTGCAAACAGCTCCCGAAGCTCGTTGATCTGCGCGAGCGTGTAGACCCGGTGATTGTTCTCTAGGCGGCTCGGCTTGGGCCCGCGCCCTTCGGACGACATCAGCTTCAGCGTCGAATCCGGTATGGATGTCAGCTTCGAAACTTCGTTCGTCAGAAACGACCTCAAGGTCTTCTCGGACTTCGGCGGATACATGCGCGTTCGCAGTTGCTGCAACTGGCTCGACAAAAGACCGGCGTGCCGCAATATCTTGGCGGCAGCGTCTTCCTTGAGTTGAACGTCAGTTTCTGCAGGTCTAGCTATCGCCATTTTTCCCTCTTGGCGGCCGAAAGTCGGTTTACCGGCCATTGCCCGCCAAAGATAAAACACGATTCTCCCGGACCGTCCAGAACAATAGGATTAACAAAGCCTCAAGGCTGATTGTGAAGCTTGCCCGTCGGAATCCCGTCACCCAATTGGAATCGTTGGGCTTTCCTGGACGAAATGGGCTGCCACGCGATGAGTTTGCGCACACCTTTGTTCGCGCAGACCCACAACCGAAAGGCGATTGCGCGAGCATTGGGCCTAGACTCATGAACCGGCACCGACCCGCCCGCCGCGAATCATCTGCAGGCGTCCGGTTTACGCGCAGATGCCGACAGTCCGCCCAGTCAGTGTCTCATCATCCTTGGTTGGCCCGGCATTTCCCCCTGCTGCGTGAACGGTCGCCTTCAGCCAAGACGAAACTGCGCAGGCGAAATGCGCCTGCGCAGCAGACATCCGTTGGATTGTCGAGGCACTACGCCGGCTGGGCGACCATCTTTGATCGCTGCTTCCACATGGACAGCATCAGGACGACGACCAGGAGGCCAAGCGTGACCAGCGAAGCGTTGTCGCGCGGCAGGTTCAATCCGCCCTTTTCGATGGGCTTGGTCAGAAAATCGCCGAATGTCGCTCCGAAGGGCCGCGTGAAGACGAAGGCGATCCAGAACAGCAAGACATCGCTGATCTTGGTCATGTAGTGGAGCGCGACAACGAGACCGATGATCCCGGCCGTAACGATCGCACCTTGAACATAGCTCAGGTCCATGTTGTCGGTGAGAAAATCACCAAAGGCCGTTCCAAGGCTGTTTGAGAAGACGACCGCAATCCAGAAGAGGGTCTCGGTATCCCGGCGGTTGACGTGCACGACATCAAGCTTGGTGTCCCGCAAATACCAAACACCGAGCGATATTGCGAGCCCGAGCGTCAGGATGATCGACCCCGAGAGGTAGCCGAGGCCGAAGGACCGATCCATCATATCGGATATTTCCGTGCCGGCCGTGGTGGTCGCAACGATCGCCAGCCAGAACAGCGGCGAATAGAATTTCCGTGCGGAGATCTGCGCGACGAGGATGACCAGCAACGCTGCAAATGTGATGCCGAACCCGACATAATAGCCGAGATTGAGTGTCATGGAGATGAAGTCACCTGCGGTCTCTCCAAGGGTGGTGGCGAGGATCTTCATGATCCAAAAGGCCAGCGTCACTGCGGCGACCTTGGTAAGTGGCGCGGCCGTGGGCGTCTTGCCGGAAAGCTCAGATGCGGATTTTGAAACCATGATGCTTCCTATCGGGAAAAATGGTTGACCGTCTCGAAGTGAGGTGATCGGCGAGAGAGGTGATCGCCGGGACGCCGAGGTCTTCGCATCTGGGTTGGATGCGACTGAACCCTCGGGCCCCGCGGTTCTCGAGCCGAAGCGGGCGGATGGCCTGCCGCGCCGGATACTGAGCACCGATTCTCACGGTGGCTTTACGCAGAACTTACGGATTCGTAATGGAACGACGCCTGAGAAGCCCGATCACATTCAGCCGTCCGACCGGCACCTCGCAACGCCCTGATGGTCTGCGCCATGGCGAATGTGCGAACACGTCTTGGGGTGGCAGCGCATGTATTGAGAGGGAAGGGCGTACCGCAGCAGCGATGGCTGGCCAGATCGAGAAAGCCACTCGGGCGCGCAACGAGGTCAATTGCGGCTCGGCAGCGCCCACCTGTGGCACCCGCGCCGCATCCATCACAAAGGAGATCACGCGATCCCTTACTTCGATCGAGGTACGGCCGTGAAAACGCCAGCACTCGGCGACCAAGCGCATACAGACAGCTATGAGACACCGGATGGAGGCTGGATGGATGTCTGGCTCCTCGCTCCTCGCCACGGCCATGCGCTAGCCACTTGCGGCCCAACAGAGAGGGTGGTCCTTTCGGCTGCGAGCGATCTTGGGCCGCGCCGTCCCGGCGCGACCTCTCGGGCTCGACCTATGCCGCGTTCGCCTAGTTGTGGACCGCGGCGACCAGGCGGCGGCAAGCGTCCACGAGGTTCGGCTCTTGAAGCAGAGCGCCGCCGATCAGGTACATGACGTCGTTGCCGTAGGCTTCGCGCATCTCGGGAACCCGCTCAAAGGTCATGCCGCCACCGGGCGCGGCGACGATCGCCTTCGGCCCGCCCAAGTCGGCCGCGCAGGCCCGGGCGATCGACAGGCATTCCTCTCGCGTGAAACCGAAGCGGCCTCCGAAGTTCGGATAGATCACCGCGTCCGCCCCCATCAGCCGATGCAGCGTGCCGAAGAAGGACCGGTGCGAGAAGCCGCAATCGGAAGAGACCACATTTGCGCCCGAGAAGGCCGGGTGCGAAACGATCGGCAAGGTGAAATCGGGGTCGGCTGCAAGCGTGCGGACGACATCATAACCGGTCAAAGCCGGGGCCAGCATCACCGCACCGGCACCGGCTGCCTGCGCTTCCTTCGCCCGGTCAAGCACGGCTGAAGCCGGCCCGGTGACATTCGGCACGAAGCTCGTGTTGCCACCGGTTTTGGCATTGGCCTCGCCGACGGCCGCGATGCAGGCCTTCAGGCGATCGGCAAAAGGCGACGTCACCTGATCGACGAGACCGTGGTCGTCCTTGACGAAGTGCATGCCGCCAAGCGCGAAATCATGGGCGCGGCGAGCAAGTTCGGATGTCGAAAGCCCGACGGGCTTGATCGCCGACATCAAAAGAGGGCTTTCGCCTACGCCTGCGCGGGACCGAAGCCCGCCAATACCGTGCTTCGGTCCTGCGCAAAGCGCGAGGATACCCGGCGAAAGACCGATATCCTCGACCTTCAGGCCGGGCTTGATGGAGCTGTTGCCGAAGATGACGTTCAAGAGCTGCAGAAAGTCGCCGCCGACATCGTCGTCGGAATAGGAGATCGTGGCGACAAAGCCCGGCCGGTCGGCCGGATCCGGCTTCAGGTCCTCCAGCTTGCCGAGGATCTCATCCTCAACATAGCCTTTGGGAACAGCGCTACGCGGAATTTCGACGGTCTGCTCCAGCGCGATGTCGAGCGCGCGCGCCTTAGCCTCCTCGGCGTGAGCGGCGCGCACGTAGTAGGTGACGGTGAAACGCGGAGCCACTAGAGCGCCTCCGCCTTCTGGGCCGAATGAACGTGGTCGATGCGGACCTCCGTCAATTCGTCCTCGCCAATTTCGAGCGGCTTACCGACGAGATCTCCGATGGCGCCAACGAGCGCGCTCGCATCGAGACCATACTTCTTCATGAGGTAAGGCTTGGACGCGCCATGGGCGAAGGTGTCGTTGAGGCCGAGCCGCTTCAGGCGGACGCCGAGGCCTTCTTCGGCCAGAATTTCCGCAACGAGCGAGCCGAGGCCACCGACGATAGTGTGGTTTTCCAGCGTGACGACGCCCTTCTTGCCACGCGCGGCCTTCAAAAGGCCCTCGCGATCGAAGGGTTTCAGGGTCGAGGCGTGCAGGTGGGTGATGCCGATGCCGCGTGCCTGAAGCGGTTGGGTGGCGCGCAGCGCTTCCTCGGTGCACACCCCCGAGGAAACGACCAGAATGTCGTCGCCTTCGGACAGGACCCGCAGCTTTTTGAACGCGAAAGGCGTCGAGAAGAGACGCGGGACCTCGCCGCGAAGCACGCGCACATAGACGGGCCCGTCGATGCTGTCGGCGACTTCGAGCACGGTCTCCACCTCGGTCGCGTCACCGGTCTCGAGGATCGTCATGTTCGGCACGGCGCGCAGAACGGCAATGTCCTCGATTGCCTGATGGGTGATGCCGCCGGGCGTGGTGATACCGGGTAGGAAGCCCATCAGCCGCACCTTGCGATTGGAATAGGCAATCGAGTTGATGAGCTGGTCGTAGGGGCGGCGATAGAGGAAGACTGAGAAGGTGTGAATGAATGGCCGGTAGCCTTCCATTGCGAGCCCGCCGGCAAAGGACAGCATGTTCTGCTCGGCCATGCCGAGCGAGAGGAACTGCTGCGGATGCCGGTCGCGGAAACCGTCGACCTCGCAGGACGAGGTCAGGTCGGCGGAAAGGCAGAGGACTTCGGGTCGCGCCGTGGCGAAGGTTTCGAATGCCTTGGCGTAGGGACGATTGACGATCTCGACCATGTTCAGGCCCCTTTCATAGCTTCGACGTCGACGCCGAGTTCGGCCGCAAGTGCCGCCTGCATTTCAAGCCGCTCCTCCGCGCTCTTGAAGCGCACGTAGTGAAGCCGCGGGAAACGTTTCTTGAGGAAGTCCATGCCCTGGTAGGGCGAGGTGTTGGCGAGGATCACCAGCGGCTTGCCGGGTTCCGCGCTTCCGGCCGCAGCCCTGAGCGCTTCCAGGTCGTGGCCGTCGACCGACCGGCAGGTGACGCCGAAGGCGCTCACCCGGGCCGCGAGATCGCCAAGGTCGAGCACCGACGACATCGCGCCGTCGCATTGCTGGCGGTTCACGTCGACGACGACGCGGATGTTGTCGATGCCGTGGTAGCTCATCGCCGCAAGGCACTCCCAGGTCTGGCCTTCCTGGAACTCGCCATCCGACATGTAGACCCAGACCTTGCCCGGCTCCTTCTTCTGCAACCGCGCCCAGGCGACGCCGGATGCCATGGAGAGACCCTGCGCCAGCGAGCCCGTGGTCACTTCCATGCCGGGGCTGTGCTCGGCGCCGATCATCTCGACCGAACCACCGTCCTTGTTGAAATGATCGAGCGCGTGCTCGTCCATCCGCCCCATCTCGATCAGCGCCGAATAGATGACGAGCGCATAGTGGGCGGGCGAGATGAAAAAGCGGTCGAATGCCGGCCCGACCGGTCCGTGATACCCGGCGCCGGTAAAGGCGTCCGGATTGTGCGCCGAAGGGACGCCACGAAACGGCAGCGGCACCTTCGGCAAGGTCGGCTCGCCGAGCGTCAGAAGCTCGTTATAGAGCAGCGCGAGGCTCTCAGCGGCCGAGCAGGCCTGGCTGAGATAACCGCCATTGTTCTTCATCGTGTGGAAGAACACGCGCCGGCGGATGCCGAGCGCGATCTCTTCCGTTGAAACCCGGTTCGTGAGTGTCATCGTCTCAGCTCCGTTCTGGGAAAAGCGCCTTGAGGCCTTCGGGCGACGGCGTTGCGATGCCGCGCTCGGTGATCAGGCCGGTGATGAGGCGGGCGGGCGTGACGTCGAAGGCCGGGTTGGCGGCGGGGCTGCCCTCCGGCGAAATGCGCACGCTGGCAATCGAGCCGTCGCTGGCGCGACCCTGGACGAAACTCACCTCGTCGGCGGTTCGCTCCTCGATCGGGATTTCCTTGATCCCGTCGCGCACCGTCCAGTCGATCGTCGGCGAGGGGAGGGCGACATAGAAGGGGACGCCATTGTCGCGCGCAGCTAGCGCCTTCAGGTAGGTGCCGATCTTGTTGCAGACATCGCCATTGGCGGTCGTCCGGTCCGTGCCGACAATGACCATATCGACATCGCCGTGCTGCATCAGGTGCCCGCCGGCATTGTCGACGATCAGCGTGTGCGGCACGCCGTGGCCGTTCATTTCCCAGGCGGTGAGATAGGCGCCCTGATTGCGCGGGCGCGTTTCGTCGACATAGACATGCACCGGAATGCCTTCCTCGACAGCCATGTAGATGGGTGCAGTCGCCGTGCCATAGTCGACGGTCGCAAGCCAGCCCGCGTTACAATGGGTGAGGATGCGCACGGGTTCACCCGGCGCCTTCTTCGCAGCAATCTCGCGGATAACCTTTAGGCCGTTCGCACCGATGGCGCGATTGAGGTCAACATCTTCGGCCGCGATCTCGGCGGCGCGATCATAGGCCGCCATGGCACGCTCGCCTTCCGGCAAGGGGCGCAGATGGTCGCGCATGGCGTTCAGCGCCCAGCGCAGGTTGATGGCGGTCGGGCGTGTTTCGTTGAGCTCCTCCCAGACTGCGTCGAGATGGGCGTTCGACGGATCCTTGGCCATCGCAATGGCGACACCGTAGGCGGCGGTGACGCCGATCAGCGGCGCGCCGCGCACCCACATGTCGCGGATGGCGACGGCGACATCGGCGACCGTCTTCAGTGTCACGACACGGAACTCATGTGGCAGCCAGCGTTGGTCGATGATGTCGACGGAACGGCCGTCCTCGTTGAGCCAGATCGTATGGTAGTGGCGTTCTCCGACTTTCACGCTGATGTCTCCTTCTGAAGGCGCTCCGCAAGTGCGCGGATGTCCTTGAGGCTGTGGATATGGTGCCGGTTGACGGCAAGGTGACGCCCAAGCTTCAGCGCCCTGGTTTCACAGGCAGCGCGGCGATCGGGGTCGACGATGGTTTCGAAGTCGGCGTTGTGGGCGAGCCCCAGGATGCGGCGGTGCATCTCGACGCCGGCAAAGCCCAGCATCTCGCGCCAGATCTCGTCGATGACGATATCGAGCGCCTGTTCGGCGCCGAACGGATCGTTGCGCGCCTCAAAGAGGCTTGCCTGGTAGAGAATGCCGTTACGCTCCGTGCGCCAGAGATGGGCGAATTCGGTGCGGAAGGTTTCCCAGATGACTTCGACCGTATCGAGCAGATAGCTACGCATGCCATCGCGGGCACCGGCGCCGTTTTCGTGGCCGCTCTGCGAAAAATAGCTCATCCAGAAATTGGCAAGCAGCATGCCGACATCGAAGCTGATCGGTCCGTAGAACGCGAACTCCGGGTCGATGACACGGGTCTCGTCGTCCGTCACCATCACTGAGCCGGTATGGAGGTCGCCATGGCAAAGCGTCTCCGCCTTGGCGGAGAAAAGATGCTTCAGCCGTTGCGCTTCGACCTTGAGGTCGCGGTCGGCGCGAAGCTCGGCCACAACAGGATCGAGCTGCGGCGTGGTGTGCCGGTTGAGCTCTGCCTCGAAATAGGGATCGGAGAACACCAGGTTTTCGGTGATGTCGCAAAGCTCGATATTGTCGGCGAAAAGCGCAAGGTCCGCCTTCTTCTCGCGCGTGGCCATGGAGAGGTCGGAGCCGCGAAAGAGCGTACGGGCGACGAAGAGGCCAAGGTCACGCCCGATCTTCGGGAGCTGCCGCCCGTCGATCAGCGCACGCCTCAAAATCACGTGCGGCGTCAGGAATTCCATGACGATGAGCGCCTGGGATTCGTCGAAGAAATAGATTTCGGGCACGAGCCCGGGATCGCGCGCGGCCTGGCGCTTGAGGGCATGATATTCGAAATAGGAGCGCTTCAGCGGCAGCGGCCAGCTTTCGCCGACAAGGCGCACATAGGGCAGCGCCTGCTTGACGATGGCAGCACCCTTGTCTCCGGTGACGATGAAGACCAGGTTCAGGTTGCCGTCGCCGACTTCCTTGACGCTCCAGCGCGAAAAGTCCGGCCCGATCTTTTCTCTCAGGACGGCGTTGCCACCGAGTTTTTCCGGTAACGTCGCAGCGCTCAGCGCCTCGAAGACCTGCTTGTCCATATCGTTCTCCTCCAACGCATGGCGCGGGCCTCCACCGCTCGCAGCCATGCCGTGTGTGGTCACAACTAAGGCGGCATTCTAGCAAATGTCAATGGCCTTGACATTTGACGGATGGCTATCCTAACCTGCCTTCATCGGGAGGAGAGAATGAGCGAACAGGCAGTGTTTCGCATTGAGGGCGTGCGCAAATCCTTTGGGCCGGTACCGGTTCTTCGAGGGGTGGATCTCGATCTCAAGGCTGGGGCGGTTACCGTTCTGATGGGCGCCAACGGCGCCGGCAAATCCACGCTCGTGCGGATCTTGAGCGGCGTTTACACGCGCGACGCCGGCACGATCACGCTCGCCGGCATGGCCTTCGAGCCGACGACCCCGGCCGAAGCGATCCGCGCCGGTGTCGTCACCGTGCATCAGAACATCAATGACGGGGTGGTTGCCGATCTCGACGTCGCCACCAATCTGACGCTCGATCGCTTGAACGGACGCGGTGCGCGGCTGTTCTTCAACCCGCGCCGGGTGCGTCGCGAGGCTGCCGCGGTCGCGTCGCGCATGGGGCTTGCGATCGATCTTGCCGCCAATATCAACGACTTGACGCTTGCCGACCGGCAGATGGTGGCGATCGCCCGTGCCATGGCGCACGAGCCGAAGGTGCTAATCCTCGACGAGCCGACATCGTCGCTGTCGAGCGCGGAGGCAGACCGGCTTTTCGATCTCGTCGACCGGCTGAAGGCGCGCGGTGTCGCCATTCTCTATATATCCCACCGCATGTCGGACATCCGGCGGCTGGCCGACAGCATCGTGGCGCTTCGCGATGGCCGCATCAGCGGCCGCTTCGAAGGGCCGGAACTGGACTATGAGGGCGCCGTCAACGCCATGCTCGGTCGCAAGGTCTCGGCAGGGGCCGTCGATCTTCGCGACGGCGGCGCTCCGGTCTTTGCCGTCCGCGGCCTGAAGCTATCGGAACAGGCGCGCCCTTTCGATTTCACCCTCCGCGACGGAGAAATCGTCGCCGTCACCGGGCTTGTGGGCGTCGGCAAGACGGCGCTCGCGGAGACCCTGTTTGGCGCACGCGCGCCGTTCGCCGGTGAGATGATGCTCGACGGCGCGCGCTATGCGCCGGGAAGCACCGGCCGGGCAATTGCCCGCGGCGTCTTCCTCGTCGCGAAAGACCGCGCCGAAAGCGGCATCGTGCCCGACTTCAACATCTACGAAAACATCAGCCTGCCGTTCCTTAGCCGGCTCTCGCGCTTCGGCATATCGAGCCGGCGGGCGGAAAAGACCAAGGCACGCCAGCAGATCGCCGCCCTCGGTGTCGTCTGCCGCAGCGAGCGCGACGAGTTGCAGACGCTTTCGGGCGGGAACCAGCAAAAGGTGATGGTCGGGCGCTGGCTTTCCGAGCCCTCGCGCCTGCTCATCCTCGACGAACCCTTCCAGGGCGTCGACATCGCCGCACGCCGCGACATCGGCGAGAAGCTGCGGGCCTCGGCCGCGGGCCGCGCCACGATCCTCTTCCTGACCGAACTCGACGAAGCCTTCGAAGTCGCCGACCGCATCCTTGTGATGTCGGAACAGACCATCGTCGGCGAGCACCGCAATGCCGACATCGATGTCGAGCGGCTCCTGTCGGAAATCGCCGGTCAATTCTATCAACAGGTCCATGCGTCATGAGCAGTGAACAGAGCAATTCCGCAGCACCGGTCGCGGTCCCTTCGAGCGCATCGGGAATTCGCGAGGCGGCGATCAAATACGGCTTCCTCGTGCTTCTCGCCGGGATGGTCCTTTATTTCTCGCTCGTGACCGGCGGCTTCGCCTCGCCGCAGAGCGCCGTCTTCATCCTGCAATCGGTGTCGATAACCGGCATCCTTGCGCTGGGCGTGACGGCCACGCTGGTCGTCGGCGGCTTCGATCTTTCGATCGGCTCGGTCGCGACGACGGCGATGATGGCCTCGTCCTATGTGATGGTGGTGATGGGCGGCGACGCACTGACGGCAACGCTCGTATGCCTTGCCATCGGCGTGCTGGTCGGTTTCGTCAACGGCGTCATCATCGTCTATATGCGCGTGCCGGATCTGCTGGCGACGCTCGGCATGATGTTCCTCTTGCTCGGCCTCCAGCGCATCCCGACAGAGGGCCGGTCGATTGCAACAGGCATGACGCTTCCCGACGGTTCGGTCGCCGAAGGCACCTTCAGCCCGGCCTTCCTGGCGCTCGGCCGCCATCGTTTCGATTTCATCCTGCCCAATCTCGTGCCGGTTTCGGTGGTGGTGCTGATCGTGCTTGCGATCCTGATCTGGTTCTTCCTCGAATACACCCGCTTCGGCCGCATGATGTATGCCGTCGGCTCCAACGAACGGGCAGCCGGCCTCGCCGGTGCACCGGTCAATGCCTACAAGATTTCCGCCTACATCATCTCCGGCGTCTTCGCTTCGATCGGCGGCATCCTGCTTGCCGCCCGCCTTGGCCGCGGCGACATCGCCTCGGGCAACAACCTGCTGCTCGATGCGGTTGCCGCAGCGCTGATCGGTTTCGCCGTGCTCGGCGCCGCCAAGCCGAACGCGTTCGGCACGGCGATCGGCGCGCTCTTCGTCGGCATCCTGCTCCAGGGCCTGACGATGATGAACGCACCCTATTACACCCAGGATTTCATCAAGGGCGCCGTGCTCGTCGCTGCCCTGATCTTCACCTTTGCGCTCTCGAAAAGAGGCAAACGCTGACGGAGCGCCCTTCAGCGGAAAACAAAAAGTTCACCAGTGGAGGAGACTGACATGAACATGACTCGCAGAAGCCTGGGCCGCTTGACGCTCGGGTTGATGGGGGCAGCCGCCTTCGGCGTGCCGTCCTTTGCCGCCGACATGCCGAAGCCGTTCGACAAGGCCGGCGACGTCAAGATCGCGCTCGTGCGCTACCTTTCGACAGGCGACTTCTTCCAGTCCTATCTCGCCGGCGTCGAGGCGCAGTCCAAGGCGCTCGGCGTACAGCTTCAGGTCTTCGATAGCCGCCAGGATGCAGCGCTCCAGGCCGACATGGTCGACCAGGCGATCGCACTTGGCGTGCAGGGCATCATCATCCAGCACGGCCTGACGGAATCGATGAAGGAAGCGGCCCAGCGTGCCGTTGACGCCGGCATCAAGGTCGTTGCCTTCGACGTCAACGTCGAAAACGAGAAGATCCCGCAGATCGAGCAGTCCGACCGCGACCTTGCGCGCCTCGCGCTCGAGCAGGCCGTCAAGGACAATGGCGAAAGCTTCAAGGCTGGCTACGTCTATGTCGCCGGTATCGCGCCGCTCGACCGCCGCGACGAGACCTGGAAGGAATTCAAGGCGAAGTATTCCGGCATCGAGGAAGCCGCGCAATTCGGAACCATGGACAACCCGATCGCCAACTCGGTCGCCAACCAGGCCCGCGCGGTGATTTCGGCCAAGCCCGATATTACCGTGATGTTCGCGCCCTATGACGAGTTTGCCAAGGGCGTGAAGATCGCCGTAGACGAAGCGGGCCTGTCGTCCAGCGTCAAGATCTATTCGGCGGACATCTCGACGTCCGACATCGCCGCCATGCGCGAAGCGGGCTCGGCCTGGACGGCAACGGCCGCCACCAACCCCGCCGTCGTCGGCCAGGTCTCGGTCCGCTCGCTCGCCATGCTGCTTGCCGGCGAAGACCCGGGCCGCCAGGTCGTCGTACCGCCGACGCTGATCACCCAGAAGGACCTGAACGACCAGGACATCAAGAACATGGAAGAGCTCGGCGTGAAGCTGCCGCAGTTCGCCCATGCGGATGTCGCCATGCCGGCATGGATGCCGAAGCCCTGATCTCCTGATCCATAAATACGGAAAAGGGGCGGTCCATCGGGCCGCCCCTTTTTGATTCCGGCTTTGCTTCAGTCGGCGTTTGACGCCGGCGGCGCCCACGCCTCGATCGCCGTCTCCGGATAGATCTGCACCGAGCCGGGCTCGAAGTAGCTCTCGATCGCATAGCCGAGTTTGGTCAGGTCTGTCCGGTACCAGCCGACGATCGTGCCGCGCCAGGAGGCGCGGCCTTTCTTGGCGGCATAATCACCCATTTGAAAAGCGGCATCTGCAGGCCAGGGATCGACCATTTCGTCTCCATCCGAACAACTCTAGCGGGAGACAACATGGTGGCACGCTTTCACCCTTGGGTGGAAGGGCTCAGCGCATCGCCGCTGCGATATTGCCACCGTCGACGGTCGTGACATCAGCGGTTGTGCGTTCAGCAAGCGCGTGGTGCACGAACGCGCGCGCCACGTCCTCGGCCGTCACTTCGAGGCCGAGCAGGTTTCCGCCCATATAGTCCTTGACCGAAAGGCCGCGGGCGGCTGCGCGATTGGCGATCATCTCGTCGTTGAGCAGGCCCGAGCGGATGCGGTCGGCGTTGACGGCATTGACGCGGATATGATCAGCGCCGTGTTCGAGCGCATACTGACGCGACAGGAACAAGGTCGCTGCCTTCGGCAATCCGTAAGCGCCGAACTTGGCGCCCGGATTGACAGCCTGCTTGGAGGCGTTGAACAGCAGCACGCCGCCGGTCTTCTGCTCCTTCATGATCCGCACGGCATTCTGCGCTACCGTCTGATGAGCGAAGAAGTTGAGTTCGAAGCTGCGGCGCAGCAGGGCGTCGTCCATGGTCGCAATCGGACTTTCCCAGGCGGCACCCGCATTGGAAACGACGATATCGACGCCGCCGAAGGTCGCGACCACTTGGTCGAAAGCGGCGCGAACGGCTGCCGGGTCGGTGATGTCGCAGGCGATGCCGATTGAGTTGTTGCCCGCCACCTTTGCCACGGCTGCCGCCTTGTCGCCGTCGAGATCGAGCACGACGGCATGGGCGCCCTCGGCGACGAAGGCCTTGACGATCGCCGCACCGATGGCGCCGGCGCCGCCGGTGACGAGCGCGACCTGACCGGTAAACGGCTTCGGCTTGGCGCCGGCGAGCTTCGCCTGTTCCAACGACCAGTATTCGAGGTCGAAGAGATCCGGCCGGCTGACCGGCTCGAAACGGCCGACGGATTCGGCGTCGCGCGCAGCCTCGATCCACATCTCGCCGACATCGACGGCGATCGTCGCGTCCTTGTACGTGCGGCCGTGGCCGAACATTCCGAGCCCCGGCACCAGCGTCAGGCGCGGCATGGGATCGAGCATGATGCGCTTGACGTCGTCGCGTGCGTCGTTGGTGTGGAAGTACCCGGTGTAGTCTGCAGCAAAGGTGGCGACACGCGCGTCGATCACGGCCCGGTAGCCCGAGAGATCATCTTTAGCCGGCGCCGGAAGCACCATCGGCCCGGTCTTGATGCGGATGGAAAGATCGGGCGTCGAAACGCCCCTGGCGGCCATTTCCTCAACCTGTTGCGCGTTGACGAAGTCGAGGATAGCGGGTGAGGTGCGAAACACGCTGACCATGCGGTCAAAACGGCCCTCGCCCTTGTCGACAGCAACGGCACCGCGCAACATCGGCGCGATATCGGCTGGGCTTGCAAGCGTTGCAGGCAGGGCGGCCGGCGTGAACGGATTGCGCCCGTTGGCCTTCACATGCTCTTCGGCGAGCGTGACATAGTGGATCATCCGCGCATAAGCTTCTTTGGCCGTGTCGGCGAAGGTGAAGATCCCGTGCTTGTCGAGGATCAGCCCTTCGACCGTCGGATCCTGGTCGAACACGTCCGCCGCAGCCTTCGCCAGCGCGAAGCCCGGCATGATGTACGGCACGAAACCCATTTTCCTGCCGAAAAGCTCGGCGCACATCTCCCGGCTCTTGGCCTGGTCGGCGATGGCAAGAATGGCGGTCGAATGGGTATGGTCGACGAACTTGTGCGGCAGGAAGGCGTGAAGCAGCGCCTCCACCGACGGGTTCGGCGAGGCCGGGTCGATGAGGTTGGCGCGCAGCAAAGTCACCATGTCCTCGTCCGACAGCTTTTCGAGCTTGCGGCTCTTGAGCAAGGGGGCGATCTTGACGGCTGGCAGGCCGGCGGGCTCGATCGTGCCCATGTCCCAACCACTGCCCTTGACGCAGAGCACGGCATGCGTGTCGCCGACAAGGTCGGTGATTTCGGTTTTCACCGAAGTATTGCCGCCGCCATGCAGCACGAGCCGCGGCTCGCCGCCAAGCAGCCGCGTCGTATAGGTCCGCAGCGCCAGATCGCGGCCGATGCCCTTCGCCTGATAGCCCGCAACGACCTTCTCCGCTTCGTCATCGCGCCAGAGATTTTCCATAAGTTCAGCCTCCCGATAAACCGGCCCGGCCGGTATCGGCGGACCCAAATTCGAGGCTCAGGGGGCGCCTGAGCCGCTCTTGCCAAGCCCTTCGCGGTTCCAGCGATCCAGGACCTTGCGTGCCATCGACTCGGTGATGACGAGATGCGAGGCGAAGCCGCCCTTCAAGGCCGCCATCAGCGGCTCGAACTTGCTGTCCTCCTGGACGACCAGCATGCGCTTCTTGATCGTGCGGATGGATCCAAGATCGGCCGAAATGCAGCGGCGATTGTGCTCGCAATCCATCCATTGGCCGTCGCGGTCGATGAGCTGTCCGGCAATGACGCCGGCCGCGCCCTTTTCACCCATGGCATGCATGTCCGCAGCTGAGAGCGCCCCGCACTTGACAAGGTGGCTGTCATCCTCGATGCCGCCGACCGAATAGAGCGCCAGGCCGCAGTCGGAGATAGTGGCGAGCTGCTCCTTGATGACGGGTTCGCCGCGCAGCTCTTCGGCCAGCCGTTCGGAGGAAAGCACGAGCGGCGCATAGAAATTGATGCCTTCGGCATTCAGACGGCGGGCGATTTCCGTCGTGCATTGATCCGGACGGTAGGAATAGGGCGCGCCGAGATTGCCGCAGAGCTGCACGACCGTAACGCCGCGCAGGTCCGCAAAGGGCATGACGTCGGCGATATGATAGACGGTGCGCCCCCAGGCAACGCCGATCCGGTCGCCCTTGTTGATCAGTTCGAGAAAGACGGACGCCGCGACGACGGGCATTTCGGCGGCCGGGTCCATCGCCTGCCGGTCTTCCGGCACGAGCCACGCGGTCGTCAGCCCGGTGGCGTCTTCGAGCTCGCGGGCAAGCACGTCCTGCGAAAACAGCTCTGTCGAGGTGGTGATCGTGACGATGCCCATCTCACGGGCCCTGCGCAGATACATGGCGATCGAGGCGCGGGATATCTCCAGCCGCTGCGCCACTTCGTCCTGGCGCAAGCCGTGCGTATAATAGAGCCAGGCGGCCTTGTGAATGATCTGGTCTGTGGCTCGGATGGGCATTGGCGGAACCTTCGCAAGATGGATCTGACATATTTCATCTATACTGACAAAAGTCAACGTCATTGACGATTGTCGCCGTCCCGTTGACGCGACAGCGGCTGCATCTCTCTTCTGAACGATGATCCTGAATGTGCCACGCGAAGCCGCGAACGCGGCTGCCGCCAGCAGCCGGTTGCAAACAGAATCCATATGTGAATATACTATTCATATAAGGATTCTGAATGGAGATCGAGCGATCTTGCGCTCGGAAGCCACACAACGGGCCCGCTATTGCCGACCTATTGCATCAGGGACTGACCAATGGATGACTTCATGCCCACCGTCGGGGTGTCCTCGACCCATCCCGCGGACATGCCGCAAGAGCACGCAGCACTTCCCGTGTGGAACGCGGAAAACTGGTTTTACGAGGATTGGCCGGTCGGCCAGCGTATAAGGTCCTTGCGGCGTACGATCGCCGAAGGTGACAGCCACCTCTTCAATACGCTGGTCGTCGACATCCATCCTTACGTGCAGGATCAGATGTTTGCAGAGCGAGAGGGCATCTTCGGCAGGCGTCTCGTTGCCGGCGCTTTCGTCTTTTCCGCAGGCCTCGGGCTGGTCGCCACCAACTGCGTCAACGCCTTTTCCTACGGCTACGACAAGCTGCGCTTCATCAAGCCGGTCTTCATCGGCGACACGATCTACACGATCCGCACCAACATGGACAAAACGCCCCGTTACAAGGAGCTCGGGCTTATCCGGGCCAGCTACCAGGTCTTCAAGGGCGAAGGGGAGCTGGTGCTCTACTGCGAGCACCTGCAGACCGTGAAATACAAGAACCCCGCCGACTTCGTCGGCAAGACCGAGAAGTAAGATACCGATGACCGAAACCAACGAATTGCCGCTCTCTGGCCTTGTCGTCGTCGACATGAGCCAGTTTCTCTCAGGTCCATATTGCTCCTTGCGCCTCATGGATCTCGGCGCGCGCGTCATCAAGATCGAGCGCCCGGACGGTGGCGACCTGTCGCGCCGGCTCTATCTGAGCGACACCGAGATCGGAGGCGATTCGACGATCTTCCATGCGATCAACCGCGCCAAGGAAAGCCTCGCGATCGACCTCAAGAACGAGGGCGACCTTGCGGCCCTCAAGACGCTGCTCGCCAAGGCTGACGTGCTGATCCAGAACTTCCGCCCCGGCGTCATCCAGCGCCTCGGCCTCGACTACGAAGCGGTCAAGGCGATCAATCCGAAGATCGTTTATGCCTCGATCAGCGGCTATGGGGAGGAGGGCCCATGGGTGAAACGGCCGGGGCAGGATCTGCTCGCGCAATCGCGCTCTGGCGTCATGTGGCTGAACGGTGATGAGGGCCAGGGGCCGGTGCCCTTTGGCCTTGCGATCGGCGACATGCTTGCGGGTGCAGCGGCAGCGCAAGGCATTCTCGCAGCGCTCGTCCGCCGCGGCATTTCCGGCAAAGGCAGCCTGATCGAGACGAGCCTGCTGGAAGCACTCGTCGACTTCCAGTTCGAAGTACTGACGACGCATCTGAATGACGGCCGGCGGCTGCCGACCCGGTCCGGCTTCCGCAGTGCCCATGCCTATCTGTCGGCGCCTTACGGGGTCTACCCGGCCAAGGATGGCTATCTCGCCATCGCCATGACGCCGATCCCGAAGCTTGCCGATCTGCTGCAGATGCCCGAGCTCGACGCCTATCGCGACGATCCGGCCACCTGGTTCTCCGAACGGGACAAAATCAAGGCGCTGATCGCCAAGCGGATCGCCGAAAACACCATCGACCATTGGCTTGGAGTGCTTGAGCCAGCGGATATCTGGTGCGCCCGGGTCCTCAACTGGAACGAACTGCTCGAAAGCGAAGGCTTCCAGGTGCTCGACATGTTGCAGACCGTGGTGCGCGAGGATGACGTTTCGATCCTGACGACACGGTCACCGCTCAGGGTCAACGGCAAGCGCGCCCAGGTGGACCGCGCAGCACCACGCATCGGCGAGCACAGCACCTCGATCCGCAAGGAGTTCGGCCTGTGAGCACCAAATTGAAGGGCATGACCTGGAGCCACCCGCGCGGCTATGATCCGATGGTCGCCTGTTCCCGGCTTTGGCAGGAACGCACCGGCATAACGGTGGAATGGGACAAACGCTCGCTGCAGGATTTCGAGACCTATCCCGTCGAAGAGCTTGCGCGGGCCTATGACCTGATCGTCATCGATCATCCCCATGTCGGCCAGATTACCAAGGAAAAGTGCCTGGCGCCGCTTGATGTGGAAGGCCATCAAGAGGAGAGGGCGGCGCTTGAGGATGCGAGCGTCGGGCGCTCCTATCCGAGCTATACCTGGCAGGGCCGGCAATGGGCTTTCCCGATCGATGCAGCGACGCAAGTCCAGGCCTGGCGCCCGGACCTGGCGGAACGCATGGAAAGCTGGAGCGACATGCTGGCGCTCGCGCGAAAGGGGAAGGTGGCGCTGCCGATGCGTCCACCGCATTCCCTGATGAGCTTCTACACGCTTGCCGGCAACCTCGGCTCTCCCTGCCGAAGTGACGGTACCGGGCCGCTGATCGAAACCGACGCCGGCGTAGATGCCGTCGAGCGCCTGCGCGAGCTCACGGATCTGATCGATCCCGGCTGTTTCTCGATGGACCCGATCGCCGTGCTGGAAACCATGAGCGATCCCGCCTCGAAAGTTGTCTGTGCGCCATTGATTTACGGCTATGTCAGCTATGCGATTGCGGGCTTCCGGCCGTCGCTCGTGACGTTCGGCGATATTCCGGTTGCCGGAACCAATGGCCCTGTCGGCTCGGCGCTCGGCGGGACCGGCATTGCGGTCTCGGCCTTCTCGAACGCACGCGAAGCGGCGATCGATTTTGCCTATTTTGTTGCGAGCGGCGATGTCCAGCGCGGCATTTATGCCGCCGGTGGCGGGCAGCCAGGCCATGCGGCCGCCTGGGATGACGACGCCGTCAATGCGGCGACCTCGGACTTCTATCGTGCGACGCGCAAGACACTGGAGAGCGCCTGGGTTCGCCCGAGGCACGATGGCTACATGGCCTTCCAGCAGGCGGCGTCCGATCGCATCAATGACGGCCTCCTGCGCAAGGTGCCAGCGCGAAAGGTCGTCGACGACCTCAATCGACTGTTTGCGGCGAGTTTTGTTGCAGCCTGACTTCTGAGTTCCGGGACGCCCAGGCGTCCCGGACCAGATTATAGAAAGGTCCGGTCAGGCGAGCTTCCAGATCCGGCGCGCATTGTCGGAAAGCAGCTTGCGCTTTTCCTCTGCGCTGCAGCCTTCGAGAAGCGCGTGGGTGGCGCCAACCCAGGTCGAAAGATTGCCACCGAGCGTGCAGACCGGCCAGTCGCTTCCCCAAATCACCCGGTCCCACCCGAAGACGCCGATCGTGTGCTCGACATAGGGGCGCAGCGTCTCGACCTGCCAGGCTTCGTCCGCATAGGCGACGACGCCGGAGATTTTTGCCGTGACATTTGGCCGGCGGGCTATCTCGCTCATGTGCCCGCGCCAGGGGTGCTCGGCGCCGGCGCGAATGTCAGGCACGCCGCAATGGTCGAGAATGAACTGAACATCGGGCGCGAGATCGGCAAGCGCAATCGCCTTTTCGATCTGGTGCGGCAGGACGCAGAGGTCGAAGGTGAAGCGGCGGCCGCCGAGCCGGCGGATATTGTCACGGAACGTCGCCCCTTCGGAAAGATCATCCGGCATCACATGCAGCACGCGGCGGAAGCCCTTGACCAGGCCGTTTGCTTCCTGGCGTTCCAGATAGGCCGCAAAGCCATCCTCTTCGGGCCGGCAGGCGGCAATCGCGCCCTTCAGCAGACTATCCGCCTGGCCTGCGAGCCGCGCGACCTCGGATGTCTCCTTCTCCATCTCCGAAGGATCGACATCGACCTCCATGTGCAGGCTGGCGGTAATGCCGAGCCGCCGCGCTTCGCGCTCGTAGGTGGCGTAGAGAAAGTCCTGGTCGAGGGCAGGCACGCCGGCGAGCCAGGGATAGGCGAGCCTCGACCTGTCGATGAGGTGAAGATGGGTGTCGATGATCAAGGCGCGCCTCCTCCGAACGTCTTCTCACATAAGAATGATCTATTCAGATAAGAAGTACGATCGTTCTCAAGTGGCGTCAATCTGTTGTCGAGGCCACGTCCGAACCGGCCAATGTCGACAGCTGCTCGGCGGTTTTCAGCAAAAGGGCGATGCTTTCAGTGATATCAGGCGCCGAGGGCGCGTTGACGAGCGCGATATAGGGCACGGTCAGCGCCGCGATGCCGCGACCATCAGGCCCCAGGATCGGCGCCGAGAGGTTATAGACGCCGGCTGTCTGCGCGCTTGCCATCATTTCATAGCCGCGCTCGCGGATCTGATCGAGGCGCGCATAGAACTCGGGCCCGCGCGGGACCTCGTCTTTGCTCCTGCCATGTTCCGCGATCATCATCTCGCGCTCCTCGGCCGAGCGGAAGGCAAGCAGGATATGGCCGGACCCCGTGTCGAAGAGGCTGATATGCGATCCGACCCGGATCGAAATGCCCCAATAATCAGGCGCTTCCTGCTGGGCGATGACGACGGCGGAGCCGCGATCGAAAACGGCGAGGTGGTTTGCCTGCTTCGAGCGCTGGGCCAGATCCCGCATCAACGGCGTGGCGTAGGAGGCAAGCCGGCGGACCGGCGCATGCAGCTGCGAGAGCCCAAAGAGCTTCAATGTCAGCGAAAAGCGATCTCCGTCGATGCGCGTGACATAGCCGCGCCGCACCAACCGATCGAGCATGCGGTAGAACTCGTTCGGGCTCCGGTTCAGGCGCTTGGAAATCTCCGCCTGTGTCAGTCCGCCGTCGACGCTGGCGAGCAGCTCGAGGATGTCGAGCCCCTTATCAAGGGCCGGTGCGCGGTAGCGGTCTGACTCTTCGGTGTCCATGAAGCCTCCTTGGTGAATACTCATATCCATATACGCAGACGAAGGCGCCCACAAAGGAAAGTTCTCCCTTGACGCCTCATAAAAATGTTGTTTGTATATGAATTAGTTTCTCACAAATGAGAACGTCACGTCAGGAAGAGGGCGTGAACACGGGAGGAGTGGACATGAAAAGGCTGCTTGCCGGCGTCTCCGCCGGCGTCGTTATGCTTGCCTGTGCAGGTGGAGCGGCGAATGCCGCAGAACTGCCCGGCAAGTTCGAAGGCGTCACGATCGACGCCAAGCTGATCGGCGGACAGCAATACGAAAAGCTGTATGAGCGGATCGGCGAATGGGAGAAGGCGACCGGCGCCAAGGTCAACATCCTGTCGAAGAAGAACCACTTCGAGCTCGACAAGGAGATCAAGTCGGATATCGCGACCGGCGGCGTCAGCTGGTGCGTCGGCTCCAACCATTCCTCCTTCGCGCCGCAATACCCCGACATCTACACCGACCTGCTGCAGCTTTTGCCGCCGGAGGAGATCGCCAAGTTCGTGCCGGCGCTGATCGACGCCTCGACGCTCGACGGCAAGCTAGTGATGCTGCCGCGCGCCCAATTCGACGTGTCGGCGCTCTACTATCAAAAGAGCCTCTACCAGGACGAAGCCAAGAAGACCGCCTTCAAGGCGAAATACGGCTACGACCTCGCACCGCCGGATACCTGGGCTCAGGTCAGCGACCAGGCTGAGTTCTTCGCCGCCCCGCCGAATTTCTACGGTACGCAGTTTGCCGGCAAGGAAGAGGCGATCAACGGCCGCTTCTATGAAATGCTGGTCGCCGAAGGTGGCGAATATCTCGACAAGGACGGCCGCCCGGCCTTCAACTCAGAAGCCGGTGTCCGTGCGCTCGACTGGTTCGTCAAGCTCTACAAGGACAAGGCCGTACCGCCGGGAACGACCAACTATCTCTGGGACGACCTCGGCCAGGGCTTTGCCTCGGGCTCGATCGCCCTCAATCTCGACTGGCCTGGCTGGGCGAGCTTCTTCAACGACCCGAAGTCTTCCAAGGTTGCCGGCAATGTCGGCGTCAAGGTGCAGCCGGCCGGTTCTTCCGGTAAGCGCACCGGCTGGTCGGGCCATCACGGCTTCTCGGTCACCGAGGATTGCGCCAACAAGGAAGCAGCTGCTTCGCTCGTCTGGTGGCTGACCAACGAGGACAGCCAGAAGCTGGAATCGGCTGCCGGCCCGCTGCCGACCCGGACTGCCGTCTGGGAATACAATATCAAGCAGGCCGAGGGCGACGCCTACAAGACCGAAGTGCTGCAGGCTTTCCAGGAAGCCGCAAAGCATGCCTTCCCGGTTCCGAAGACAGCCGAATGGATCGAAATCTCCAACGCCGTTTACCCGGAACTCCAGGCCGCCATCCTCGGCGACAAGACGTCGAAGGAAGCGCTTGATGCCGCCGCCCAGAAGGCGACCGGCATCCTCGAAGACGCGGGCAAGCTCTGATCGATAACAACGAGGCGGCGCCGATGCCTTGAAGGCGCCGGCGCCGCCTCAGCCATTTCATGCAATCCCCAGGACTGCCCGATGAAGCTCAAGAAATTGTCAGCACCGGCCCTGCTTCTGCTTCCGGCCTTTGTCGTGCTCGCGGCGGTGATTGTGTTGCCGCTCCTCTTTTCCTTCTATTCGAGCTTCACGCCGTTCCGCTTGACCAAACCGGAGACGCTGTGGGTCTTTGTCGGCCTGCGCAATTACGCAACCGTGCTCGGCAATGCCGAGTTCTGGATCGCGTTCGGCCGCACCGTGCTGCTGCTGACGGTGGCGCTCAACGCCGAAATGCTGCTCGGTCTCGGGCTGGCCCTGCTCGTCAACAAGGCAACCCATGGTCAGCGCCTGCTGCGCACCATGATGATGTTTCCGATGATGTTTTCGCCGGTGCTCGTCGGCTTCCAGTTCAAGTTCCTGTTCAACGACAATATCGGCTTCGTCAACAATGCGCTGCAGTCGCTGGGGCTGACGGATCAGGCAATCCCATGGCTGATCGACGGCAATCTGGCGCTGCTTTCGATCATCATCGCCGAAGTCTGGTCCTCGACCGCGGTCTTTGCGATCCTGATCCTTGCCGGCCTGCTTGCCATGCCGAAGGATCCGGTGGAGGCGGCCCATGTCGACGGCTGTACGCCGTGGCAGACCTTCCGCTATGTCACCTGGCCCTATCTCATGCCATTTGCCTTCATCGCCATGACGATCCGCTCACTCGACGTCGCCCGCGCCTATGACATCGTCAAGATCATGACCGATGGCGGCCCGGCCAAGCGCACGGAGCTGCTGTGGACGCTTGTCGGCCGCACGGCCTACGCCGATGCTCGCATGGGGCTCGCCAACGCCATGGCCTATGTCGCGATCCTCCTGTCGATCGTCTTCACCGTCTATTTCTTCCGCAAGCTCGCCGCGGCGCGCCAGCAGATCGGAGCCGAGTGGTAATGGATATCAACGCTTCGCACCGCCTGCGCCGCCGCCTGTTGAAGACGGTGCACCTGATCGGCCTGTTCCTCGCAATGGCCGTGATCTGCCTTCCTGGCCTCTGGATCGTGCTGTCGTCGCTGCGCCCGACCGTCGAGATCATGGCGAAACCGCCGGTCTGGATCCCCGAGAGCATTTCGCTCGATGCCTATCGCGCCATGTTTTCGGGCGCAGGGCAGGGTGGCGTGCCCGTCTGGGACTATTTCCGCAACTCGCTGATCATCTCGGTGACCTCGACGGTGATCGCGCTCGCGATCGGCATGGCCGGCGGCTACGCGTTTGCCCGCTACCGCTTCAAGGCGAAGTCGGCGATCTTCCTCGGCTTCATGCTGACGCGCGCGGTGCCTGGCATTGCGCTCTCGCTGCCGCTCTTCATGCTCTACGCCCGCACCGGGATCATCGACACCCACTTCTCGCTGATCCTGACTTACGTGGCGCTCAACGTGCCCTTCACCATCTGGCTGATCGACGGCTTCTTTCGCCAAGTGCCGAAGGATCTCGCCGAGGCCGCCCAGATCGACGGCTGCACGCCCTGGCAGGCTTTCTGGCAGGTGGAGTTTCCGCTCGCCGGTCCCGGCATCGCCTCCGCCGGCATCTTCGCGTTCCTGACCTCCTGGAACGAATATGCGCTTGCCTCGCAGATCACCCGCTCGGTCAATTCCAAGACCCTCCCGGTCGGGCTGCTCGACTACACCGCCGAATTCACCATCGACTGGCGCGGCATGTGTGCGCTCGCCGTCGTGATGATCATCCCGGCGCTGACCCTTACCTTCATCATTCAGAAGCACCTCGTTTCGGGCCTCACCTTCGGCGCGGTGAAAGGATAATCGTTCATGGCTCCTGTCACACTCAGGAAACTGGTCAAGCGCTACGGCGCGCTCGAGGTCGTCCACGGCATCGACCTCGAAGTGAAGGACCGCGAGTTCATCGCGCTCGTCGGCCCGTCCGGCTGCGGCAAGTCGACGACGCTGCGCATGATCGCCGGCCTCGAAGACGTCAGCGACGGCGCGATCGAAATCGGCGGAAAGAAGGTCAACGACCTGCCGCCGCGGGCGCGCAATATCTCCATGGTCTTCCAGTCCTATGCGCTCTATCCGCATATGACGGTCGCCGAAAACATGGGCTTTTCCCTGAAGATTGCCGGGCGCTCGGCCGATGAGATCAAGACGCGTGTCGACGAAGCGGCGGCCATCCTCGATCTCAGCCATCTGCTCGAACGCCGCCCGTCGCAGCTTTCCGGCGGCCAGCGCCAGCGTGTTGCCATGGGCCGCGCCATCGTGCGCCAGCCGGACGTCTTCCTGTTCGATGAGCCTCTGTCGAACCTCGACGCGAAGCTCAGGACGCAAGTCCGCACCGAGATCAAGAAGCTGCATGCCCGCATGCAGGCAACGATGATCTACGTCACCCACGACCAGGTCGAGGCGATGACCTTGTCGGACCGCATCGTCATCATGCGCGACGGCTATATCGAACAGGTCGGCACACCCGAAGAGGTGTTCCAGCGTCCTGCCACCAAGTTCGTCGCCGGCTTCATCGGCTCGCCGCCGATGAACATGGACGAGGCGATCGTCGACAACGGGACGCTTGTCTTTGCCAGCGGCGCGCGCCTGCCGATCCCGCCGCGCTTTGCCAAGACACTGCGCCCGGGCCAGAAGGTCACGTTCGGCCTTAGGCCCGACGACATCTATCCGAGCGGCCATGGCCTGCATGCCGGCGATCCGTCAGCCGTGCACGAGATCGAGTTGCCGGTGTCGATCACCGAACCGCTCGGCAACGAGACGCTGGTCTTCATCCAGTTCAACGGCCGCGACTGGGTCTCGCGCATGCTCAATCCGCGCCCGCTCACATCAGGTGAAAAGGTGCGTATGAGCTTCGACCTGTCTCGCGCTCACCTCTTCGACATCGATACCGGCAAGGCTCTGGAAGGCTGACATGGCAAGAATTGAGAAAATCGAACTGCGAATGGTCGACCTGCCGCCGAAGGTGAAGCGGACCGACGCGATCCAGAGCTTCGTCAGCCAGGAAACGCCGATCGTCACCATCACCGACAGCGACGGCGCGACGGGCACGGGCTACAGCTACACGATCGGCACCGGCGGCTCGTCGGTGATGCGGCTATTGTCCGATCACCTCGTGCCTATCTTGATCGGCGAGGATGCCGATTGCATCGAGGCGATCTGGCACAAGATGGAGTTTGCCACGCACGCAACGACCATCGGCGCGATCACCGCTCTGGCCCTGGCTGCCGTCGATACGGCGCTCTGGGACCTGCGGGCCAAAAAGCAGAAGCTGCCACTCTGGAAGCTCGCCGGCGGCGCCAAGGAAAGCTGCCCGCTCTACACCACCGAGGGCGGCTGGCTGCACATCGAAAAGGAAGCGCTGGTCGAAGACGCGCTCCAAGCTAAGGCCAAGGGCTTTTCCGGCTCGAAGGTGAAGATCGGCAAGCCGCACGGTTCGGAGGATTACGAGCGTCTGTCGGCGATGCGCAAGGCGCTCGGCGACGGCTTCGAGATCATGACCGATTGCAATCAGGGTTTCACCGTCGACGAAGCGATCCGCCGCGCGTCCCGGCTGAAGGAGCTCGACCTTGCCTGGATCGAGGAGCCGCTGCCGGCCGACGATCTCGACGGCCATATCCGGCTGACGCGCTCGACGCCGACGCCGATTGCGGTTGGCGAATCCATGTATTCGATCCGCCACTTCCGCGAATACATGCAGAAGGGCGCCTGCTCGATCGTCCAGGTCGACGTTGCCCGCATCGGCGGCATCACGCCGTGGCTGAAGGTGGCGCATGCGGCCGAGGCCTTCGACATTCCGGTCTGCCCGCACTTCCTGATGGAACTGCATGTCAGCCTCGTCTGCGCCGTGCCCAACGGCAAATATGTCGAGTACATTCCGCAGCTCGACGACCTGACGACCAAGGGCATGGAGATCCGCGACGGCCGCGCGCTAGCGCCGTCCGAGCCAGGCATCGGGATTTCCTGGGACTGGGATGCCGTACGCGCCCGCTCGATCGACGAGTTTACTCGCGAGTTTCGTGGCTAGGAGGCATTCGAGATGCAACGGATGGGAATGGTGATCGGCCTCGAGGCCTCGAAGATCGCAGAATACAAGGCCCTGCACGCCGCCGTCTGGCCGGAGATCCTCGCGCTGATTTCCGAGTGCAACGTCACCAACTACTCGATCTTCCTCAAGGAGCCGGAAAACCTGCTCTTCGGGTACTGGGAGTATGTCGGCTCGGATTTTAAGGCGGATATGGCGAAGATGGCGGCACACCCGAAGAACCAGGAATGGTGGTCGGTCTGCATGCCCTGCCAGAAGCCGCTTGAGACGAGGAAAGAAGGCGAGTGGTGGGCGATGATGGAAGAGGTCTTCCATCACGACGGCAAGGTCAACAGCAATGGCTGACAACTTCGATCCGGCCACGCTCAGGCAGTGGTGGCCGAAACCGGAAAAGCCCCGGCCGATCGTGATCTTCGGCGCCGGCAGCATCGTCGGAGACGCCCATCTGCCGGCCTATCGCCAGGCCGGTTTCCCGGTTGCGGGCCTCTGTGACCCCGACCGGGAGAAGGCCGCGAAGCTTGCCGACGCCTGGGGCATTCCCGCTTTCGAACGGGAAGAGGATGCGCTTGCCGTCGCCGATGCGATCTTCGATCTGGCGACCCCGCCAGCGGCCCATGCCAGCATCCTTGCGAAGCTTCCGGTCGGCGGCGCTGCCCTCATCCAGAAGCCGATGGGCTCGGATCTCAAAGCTGCGACTGCCATCCTCGAAATCTGCCGCACGCGCAAGCTCAAGGCTGCCGTCAATTTCCAGCTTCGCTTCGCGCCGATGATGCTGGCGCTGAAGGATGCCATCGCCAAGGGCTACCTCGGCGAGGTCGTCGATTTCGACGCCTGGTTGGCACTTGCGACCCCGTGGGGCCTGTGGCCTTTCTTGAAGGGCCTGCCGCGCATCGAGATCGCCATGCACTCGATCCACTACCTGGATCTCGTGCGCGGCCTGCTCGGCAATCCTCAAGGCGTTCATGCCAAGACGATCGGCCATCCGAACCACGAGGTCGCCCAGACCCGCACGGCTGCGATCCTCGATTATGGTGATCGCGTGCGCTGCGTGCTTTCGGTCAATCACGACCATGATTTCGGCCGCAAGTTCCAGGCCTGCGAGTTCCGCATCTCGGGTACGTCGGGTGCTGCCTATGTGAAGCTCGGCGTCAATCTCGACTATCCCAAGGGCGAGCCGGACGAGCTTTGGATCAGGCCCGCCGATGGCAGCGAGTGGGTTTCCGTGCCGCTCGAAGGTGCCTGGTTCCCCGACGCCTTTGTCAACCGCATGGCCCACCTGCAGCGCTTTGCGACAGGCGAGGACCAGGAACTGATCGGCTCGGTGGAGGACGCCTGGCAGACGATGGCCCTGGTCGAGGCCGCCTATCAATCGAGTACCACGCCGGCAACGGCGATCGCACCGCTTCCGGGACGCTGAGATGTCAGAACAGATCATCCATTTCGAAGACTATGAACTCGGCCACGAGCGGCTGACGACGGGCCGGACGATCACCGAGACCGACTTTGTCGTCCATGCGGGCCATACCGGTGATTTCTTTCCGCACCATATGGACGCGGAGTTCGCCAAGACCCTTCCGGGCGGCCAGCGCATTGCCCACGGCACCATGATCTTTTCAATTGGCGTCGGCCTCACCGCCTCGCTGATCAATCCGGTTGCCTTTTCCTACGGCTATGATCGTCTGCGCTTCGTGCGTCCGGTTCATATCGGCGATACGATCCGGACCCGCGTCACGATTTCCGCCAAGGAGGACGATCCGAAGCGGCCGAAGGCGGGGCGCGTCGTGGAACGGTGTGAAGTTATCAACCAGCGTGGCGAGGTCGTTCTCGCCGCCGACCATATCCTGGTCGTCGAACGCAAAGCATGAGGGATCGAGAATGACAGCGGATCTTAAAGGCAAGGTCGTCCTGATTACGGCTGCTGCCCAAGGCATCGGCCGCGCTTCGGCTTTGGCCTTCGCAAAGGCCGGCGCGAAAGTACAGGCGACGGATATCAATGCGGATGCGCTTGCCGCGCTCGCCAAGGAAGCCGATGTCGAGACGCACCGGTTGGACGTGCTGGACACGCAAGCCGTCGAAGCACTGGTCGCCAAGATTGGCGCCGTCGATGTCCTCTTCAACTGCGCCGGGTTCGTCCATGCCGGCTCGATCCTGGAGATGAAGGACAGCGATCTGGAATTCGCCCTCGACCTCAACGTTAAGGCGATGATCCGCACCATCCGCGCCGTATTGCCGGCGATGCTCCAGCGCAAGGACGGCGCCATCATCAACATGGCTTCGGTCGCTTCCAGCATCAAGGGCGTGCCAAACCGGTTTGCCTATGGCGTCACCAAAGCGGCCGTCATCGGTCTCACCAAGGCCGTTGCCGCCGACTATGTCTCTGAGGGTATTCGCTGCAACGCGATTTGCCCGGGCACTGTCGAAAGCCCGTCGCTGCAGGAGCGCATGCGCGCCCAGGGCGACTATGAAACGGCGCGCGCCGCCTTCATCGCACGCCAGCCGATGGGGCGCCTCGGTACGCCGGAAGAGATTGCCGACCTTGCCGTCCATCTCGCGGGCGCCACCTATACGACCGGCCAGGCCTATGCCATCGATGGCGGCTGGACCATCTGACAACACAGGAAGCAGACACATGAAACTTCTTCGCTACGGCCTCCCGGGCCAGGAAAAGCCGGGCATCCTCGATGCGAACGGCACCTTGCGCGATCTCTCGGGCCACGTCGCCGATTTTTCCGGTGCGGCGCTCGACCCGGACAAACTCGCCGAACTCAAGGCGCTCGATCTCGCCGGCCTTCCGGCTGTCGACGGCAACCAGCGGCTCGGCCCTTGCGTTGCCGGTACCGGAAAGTTCATCTGCATCGGCCTCAACTACTCCGACCATGCCGCCGAGACGGGCGCCACGGTTCCCTCCGAACCGATCATCTTCATGAAGGCGACCTCGGCGATCGTCGGTCCCAACGACGACTTGATCATCCCGCGCGGCTCGGAAAAGACCGACTGGGAAGTGGAACTTGGCGTCGTCATCGGCCGCAACGCGAAGTACGTCACCGAAGCCGAGGCCCTCGACTATGTCGCCGGCTATTGCACCGTGCACGACGTCTCCGAACGCGCTTTCCAGATCGAGCGCCAGGGCCAGTGGACCAAGGGCAAGTCCTGCGACACCTTCGGCCCGACGGGCCCGTGGCTCGTGACCAAGGACGAGATCGCCGATCCGCAGAACCTGCCGATGTGGCTGAAGGTCAACGGCGAGACCATGCAGAACGGCTCGTCGAAGACCATGGTCTATGGCGTTGCCTATCTCGTTTCGTACCTGTCGCAGTTCATGTCGCTGCAGCCGGGCGACATCATCTCGACGGGCACGCCGCCCGGCGTCGGCATGGGCATGAAGCCGCCGCGTTACCTCAAGGCCGGCGACGTCGTCGAACTCGGCATCAAGGGCCTCGGCAGCCAGAAGCAGTCCGTGCGCGCGGACGATTGATCATAAGACTGGAGTGACCATGACCCGCATTACTGATCTGCGCGTCTTCGACCTGCGCTTTCCGACCTCGCAGAGCCTCGACGGTTCCGACGCGATGAACCCGGACCCGGACTATTCCGCGGCCTATGTCATCCTCGACACCGATCGGGAGGGACTTGCGGGCCATGGTCTCACCTTCACCATCGGCCGCGGCAACGACATCTGCTGCATGGCGATCAAAGCCATGCGGCATCTGATCGTCGGCCAGGATACTTCAGACATTCTCGCCCATCCCGGTCGTTTCTGGCGGCACCTGACCAGCGACAGCCAGCTGCGCTGGATCGGTCCGGAAAAGGGCGCGATGCACCTGGCGACCGGCGCCGTCGTCAACGCCGTTTGGGACCTGCTTGCCAAGGAAGCGGGAAAACCCGTCTGGCGGCTTGTCGCCGAGATGTCGCCGGAAGAGATCGCCGACATCGTCGACTACCGCTACATGACGGATGTTTTGACCCGTGACGAAGCGGTCGCGATCCTCAAGAAGGCCGAACCCGGCAAGGCCGCGCGCATCGCGACGCTCGAGAAGGAGGGCTACGCCTGCTACACGACGTCGGCCGGCTGGCTCGGTTATGACGACGACAAGCTCCGACGGCTCGCCCAAGAGGCGATCGACGAAGGCTTCAACCATATCAAGATGAAGGTCGGCCGCGATCTTGCCGACGACATCCGGCGACTGACCATCGCGCGCGAGGTGATCGGCCCGGACCGCTACCTGATGATCGACGCCAACCAGGTCTGGGAGGTCGGCGAGGCGATCGACTGGGTTAAGCAGCTCGCTTTTGCCAAGCCCTTCTTCATCGAAGAGCCGACCAGCCCCGACGATGTCGCCGGTCACCGCAAGATCCGCGAAGCGATCGGGCCGGTGAAGGTCGCGACCGGCGAGATGTGCCAGAACCGCATCATGTTCAAGCAGTTCATTGCGGAGGGCGCGATCGACATCGTTCAGATCGACTCGTGCCGCATGGGCGGCCTCAACGAGGTTTTGGCGGTGCTGCTCGTTGCGGCGAAATACGAACTGCCGGTCTGGCCGCATGCCGGTGGCGTGGGCTTGTGCGAATATGTCCAGCATCTGTCGATGATCGACTATCTGGCGGTTTCCGGCACGAAGGATGGTCGCGTCATCGAGTATGTCGACCATCTGCACGAACACTTCCTCGATCCCTGCGTCATCGAGAACGCCGCCTATATGCCGCCACAGCGGCCGGGTTTCTCGATCGAGATGAAACCGCAGTCGATCGCGGACTACACGTTCGCCGGCTAACCAAGGCTTCAGATTTTCGAAGGCCGGAACGGTCCCTGCCGCTCCGGCCTTTGCTTGTCTGGGTGGCCTTTAGCGGCGCGCCCGTCAGCCGCTTGCCCATCGCGTCGAGGATCGTGACAGATCACCAAAATGAATCGGTCACCCCTGATCGATTCAAAACTCTCGTTGGACCTCTGCGCGCTGATCGCCGAATCTTCGCGCATGACGATCGTTCAACCCTATCAGATCTATGTCGAGCGAAGGGATGCGGCCAGAAACATGGCGCGCTACTACTCCATGCAGATCTCCATGTCCCTTCTGGGCGAGGCCTGCCTGACGCGGCGCTGGGGACGGATCGGAAGTCACGGACAGATGATGGTGCACCATTTCGCGCGGGAGGAGGAGGCGGTCAAACTCTTCCTCGATCTGACGCGCAGCAAGCGGCAGCGCGGCTATCGTCCGCGGACATGATCAGGCCCGAGCACGACCTCACCGCGGCTTGAAGTCGACCAGAAGCGATTTGAGCTCGATTTCGCGGACGCGCCGTGCCGCTTCATCGGGGCTCACCCAGGCGAGCAAACGCTCGCCTTTCTCCTTGTATTTCTCCGCCAGCTTGGTCACTTCGATCTGGAAGATATCGACGATACAGGGCACCACGTCGCCGTCGTCGAGCATCTTCAAGTAGGTGTAGCTGCCGATCGGCTTCTTGCGCACTTTCCCGCGAACACCGGCCTCCTGCAGAGCTTCGATCGCTGCGGCCTCGTGCGCTTCCTTCTGTTTCATCGGCCAGCCCTTTGGAATGAGCCAGCGACCGCTGTCGCGCGACGTCACCAGAAGGATCTCGATTGCGCCGTCAGGCGCGCAGCGATAGCAAAGCGCTGCGCATTGCTGGCGAAACGAACCCGAAAACAGTTTCTCGGGCGAGGCAGCCAGCTTCTGCAACAGCGTCTTCGGTTTCGGTGATTTCGGCGCCTTTGACTTTTTGATCGCTCTCAAGCTCCTCGATACTTGGCGCCAATTGGCGGACATCTAGGACATCCGCCCCGCAGGTCAAAGGAGAAAATGGAAAGAAATGGTCGGCCGGAGGCTCACGCCTTGGCAGATATTGCGCTCAACTCCTCAAGGTCGAGATCCCGCTCCAGTTCGTGCAGCGTCTCATCGTCGATTTCGCCGGCGCGATGAAGCCGGATGAGTTCGCGCCGCCCGGTCGCGACCGCTTCAAGCACGACATCGAAATGGGCGTGGAGGATCGGCGTGTAATGCTCCGTGCGTGCGGCATAGTCGACGATCGAAACCGCTCGGCGCTGATAGCGGTCAAGCAATTGCGGATGGATGAGATTGCCCGCCGTGTCATAGGCGCGGCTTTGAATGGTGACGAGCTGCGCCTGGGCCATCGCCGCCTCGGCCTGGCTCAAGGTGAGGGGCGCCTTTTCAGACGAAGGCTCGACGAGCCTCGCCCAGGCAATCACGCGCCCGAGCGTCGTTCCCTGGATCAACACTGTTCCAAGGATCACGGCAAAGGAGGTCACCAGGATGAAGTCCCGGCCGGGGAAACCCTCGGGCACGCTCAGCGCAAGCGCGAGCGTCACCACGCCGCGAACGCCGGCCCAGGAAAGCACGGTCGCGCCACGCGCGCCCACCGGCCTGTAACGCTTGACCCCGAGCGCATTTCCGAGCCGGATCACGAGATCTGACCCGAACACCCAGACGAAACGTGCAAGGGTGAGCGCGACGAGGATGACGACGATGGGCCACGCTAGGGTTGCCGCGACCGTCTCGAAGCCGCCGCCGCGCTCGACGACGCCGCGAAGCGACAGACCGATCAGGATGAAGACGGCGGCTTCCATCAGAAAGACAATCACCTCCCAGAACGATGTTCCCCGCATGCGGGTCGCGGCGGACAGCACCGTGTGCTGATGCCAGCTTGCGATGAGGCCCGTGGTTACGGTCGCGATGACCCCGGAGACGTGCAGGAACTCCCCGACGAGATAGGAGGTCCAGGAAAGCAGCACCGTCGCGGCGATGATCAGGTATTCGTCGCCAAGCCGACGCGCAAGCTGGACCCAGCCCGTACCGATCACGATGCCGACAAGGGCGCCGCCGATCGCCAGCAGGAAGAAGTTACCCACGGCCTCGCCCGCACTGAACGCCCCGGTGACACCGGCGGCGACGGCGAAGCGAAAAAGCACGAGGCCGCTTGCGTCGTTGAGCAAGCTTTCGCCTTCAAGCAGGATTTGTAGCCGCCGCGGCAGCCGCACGCGTTGAAGGACGGCACGGGCCGATACGGCATCCGGTGGCGCGACGATCGCACCGAGTGCGGCGCAGGCCGCAAGCGGCAGCGCTGGGAAGAGCAGATGCGTCGTCATTGCCACGATGGCGCAGGTGAAAAACACGGCCCCAACCGCAAGCGAAGCGATGCCGATCGAATGGCGCCGCAGGCGACCGAGAGCGATCGTCCAGGCGCCGTCCATGAGCAGGGGCGGCAGGAAGATGACGAGCACGAGCTCGGGGTCGACCTCGATCGTCGGCAGGCCGGGGACAAAGGCAAGCAGAGCTCCTCCGGTCAAAAGTGCCACCGAGGGCGGCAGCGCCAAGCGGTCGGCGACATAATGCAGCGCGATGATCGCCACGAACATGCCGATCACCAACTCGAACAAATGTGTCGGTTCCACCAGCCGTAGCCTCCAGCGATATGACGATCGGCTTTATTACAGAGCAGGTTTTTGCCGAAACGCAATTGCTGCGTCGGATGGCGCACGAAGCGTCAGCAGATTTGGGGCGCAGAGTGCCTGGCCGTGCGGCGTCGTTCGGGCAAGAAAAAAGGGCCAGCGGAAGACCGCGGCCCATAAAGGTGTGAAGGTCAAAAACCTCCAGAGGGGAACAGCTGCTGCGGCGGACTGGGAGGAGACCCGCCATGTGCATCAGCTGTGTGCTTTATGCCTGATTTTTGACCAGCTGGAAAACATTTATTGTGCAATGCAGCTATGCATAAACGGAAGACGTGCAGCGCGGTCGTCAGCCTGAGCTGCCAAACGGCGCCAAAAAAGGCGTTCTGTGTGTGGGGGGGAGGGGACGCCGCCAAGAACATCCGTCCTGGCAGACAATCGGGACCGGCATACGTGCCGGTCCCGATGAGATAGTTGCTACACTAACGGTCGTGAGCTTGACCGCACAGCCATTCTACGACCGCTTTTACGATCGAACAGCGCACGGCAAAACTTCGAGCGTTGTCCGCAGCCGGTCCACAGGTTGTTCACAGGCAAGGGAGGGGCTAACGCCTTGAAACACAGTTCCGTTTTCCCAACAGTGACTAACTGCCCCTGAAAAGAATGCACCGCATCAGGTCAGCGACACCTCGCGGGTTTCCGCGTCGATCATCGAAGCGGCGATCGCCGCCACAAGCAGCAAACCGGCAAAGGTGCCGATCGCCAGGCCGAAGCCCTTCGCCACCAGCAAGCCGATGAGCGATGGCGCAAGCAGGCCACCGAGCCGGGCCATGCCGCCGGCTGCCCCCATGCCGGTCGCGCGCGAGGCGGTCGGATAGAGTTCCGGCGTATAGGCATAGAGTGCGCCCCAGGTGCCGAGCAGCGCAAAGCTCATGATCAGCAATGCGGCAGCAACGACCGAGGCCGCATCCGCGACGACGAACAACAGGCAACTGAGGGCAGACAGCAAGCAAAAACCGACCAGCGTCGGGCGCCGTCCCCACGTCTCGACGCCGTAGGCGGCAAGGGCATAGCCCGGGATCTGCGCCAGAGCGATGAGAACGAGGAAGCCGTAGCCGCGCACGAAGCCGAAGCCTTCGCCGGCAAGCCGCGGCGGCATCCAGGTAAAGACCCCATAATAGGAGACCGAGACGAGGAACCAGACCGAAAGGATCAGGAGGCTGCGCCGACGCAAGTCCTTCGAAAAGATGCCGATATCGGCGGTCGCCGCGGGCAGGGCGATCGAAACGGTCGGCTCGAGTTGGGGCCGACCGTTGACCACCAGCATGCGATCGACGATCGCCCTGGCCGCCTCCGCCTTGCCCGAGCGCAACAGGTAAAGCGGCGATTCCGGCACGAGAAAGCGAAGTCCGACGCCAATGACTGCCGGAACGGCCGTGACGGCGAAGATATAGCGCCATCCGTCCGCAAGGCCGGCAAGAGAGATAAGCCATGCCGCCAAAGCGACGATCAGCGTGCCGACAGCCCAGAAGCCCTCGAGCATCACCAGCCATCGCCCGCGGCTGCGCGCGGGCAGGAACTCCGACATCATCGCATAATCGACGGGAAGTGTGCCGCCGACAGCAGCGCCAGTGAGAAACCGAAGGACAAGCAGGACTGCGAAATTCGGAGCAAAGATCGACAGGATGCCGAAGACCGCGTCGCAGGCGACGGTTACGATCAGGACCCGCCGGCGACCGATCCGGTCGGCAAGCCTGCCGAAGCCGACGGCGCCGATCAGCATGCCCAGGAAAAAGAACGTGCCCGTCTGCAGCGCCTGGGGAACCGTCAGGCCGAATGTCGCGGCAATGGAGGCGGCGGTGAACCCGACGGCGAGTACCTGCATGGCATCGGCCGTCCAGACCAGGCCGAATATGCCCATCAGGCGCCGCTGGTAGGGGCCCGTGCCCGCTCGGTCGAGCGCTTCCTGTATCGTGATCGTCGTCATTCGACCCTGCCTTGAGATTCGACGCGTGGACACTACGTCGGCCGCGTCTGCTTGGATATTGCAGAAATGCCGCAGATGCCCACCTGAGTGCGGCCGCGACGACCGATCAATCTTGCGGGCGCCTGCCTGGCACGGACCGGCATTTTCGACTTGCACCGCATGCACACGCGTGCAAATATGCACGCGTGTGCAATGGAGCTTCGCCGATGAACGATCACAAGCCGCGCTATTCGAACGACCTTTCCGGGCGGGCCCTGTTGTGTCGGGATGTCATCCGCTCTGCCGGCGCCCTGGTGCTCGAGGGTTTCAAGGCAAGCGCCGAGCGTGGTTATTCCCTGAAAGGCCCACAGGATTTCCTGACGGAAACCGATGCGGCCTCCGAGGCCCATATTCGCGCCGCGATTGCCACTCATTTTCCAGCCGATGCGTTCCTCGGCGAGGAGGGTGGCGGCACCATTGCCGATCGCGTCTGGGTCGTCGATCCCGTCGACGGAACGGCGAATTTTGCGCGCGGGATCCCGCACTTCTGCATCTCCATAACCTATGTCGAGCACGGGCGGGCGGAGATCGGCGCAATCTACAATCCGGCCCACGACGAACTCTACTTCTGCCGCCGGGGAGAAGGTGCAACCCTCAACGATAAAGCCATCACGGTCTCGTCGACGGCGACTTTCGATGCCGCTTCGGTCGAAATGGGCTGGTCGCGGCGGGTACCGGACGAGACCTATCTGGAGACGATGCGACAGATGCTGGAGAAGGGCGCCAATGTGCGGCGCGGCGCTTCGGGAGCTCTGGCGCTCGCCTATGTCGCGGATGGTCGCTCGGATGCCTATGTCGAACTGCACATGAACTCGTGGGATTGCCTTGCCGGACTGTTGCTCGTCGCCGAGGCGGGCGGCACGGTGTGTCCCTTCATGGAGATCGGCAGCCTGCTCGAAGGCGGGCCTGTGCTTGCATCGACACCGGCGATCGCCAGCGGCGTGAGTGTGGCTTCAGGCATCCCGGTGCGGGCAAGCGAACAAGCCGCCGAGCTCCAGCTGGCCTGAAATCGCGGTAGCCTGACGACGCCTACCACCCGTTCGCATAGGAAAGAGGAAATCCAATGGACGCACCGGTCTATACCCGGCCCGCTATCAGCCTGATCGCCACAGAGCTCGGGCCGCACAGCGCCGATCTCTACATCGGCGGCAGTGATGGCGCGCGTGACCTCGACCTGCTCAAGCGTCACGGGATCTCCATTGTCGTCAATTGCGCGATCAACCTGGACATCAACCTCGTGCGCGAAGAAGAGGTCAGCATCAATGATGACCTTTGCGCAAGCGGCTATGCGGCCATCCGCTATTACAAGCTCGGCATGATCGATGGTGACGGCAGCCCCGACACGATGATGCTCGGCGCCTACTACATTCTCGACGGTGCGCTGCGCCAGACGATGCCGAAGCGCACAACCTATCCCTTTGCCGACGGCGGAAACATCCTCGTCAATTGCCGCGGCGGGCGCAGCCGCTCCGTATCGCTGGTGGCGCTGTTCCTGCACAAGCAGCAGCCGCATCTGTTTCCGACACTCGACGCAGCAGTCGCCCATATCCGCGAGCATCGCGAACTGCGGCCGGATGAATGGTTCGAGACGCCGAAGCCGATGCTCTATGAAGCAGCCCGCCGCGCTTCGGCCTGGATCGACCTCGTCGAAGCCTCCCGCCTGGAGGGGAAGGCCAATGTCTGATTTGCCGCGGATCGCGGTCATCGCCGACGCGCATTTCCATGATCTTGCAGGCGGCTTCGAATTCCCTGGGATAGAGATCGACGGCGATAAACTGGCGGTCAGAAGCTGGACCGACACGCGGGAATCCACCCGCGTCTTCAACGAAAGCGCCAAGGCCCTGGACGAGGCGCTTGCGGAGGTCGCGCGCCGCGGCATCCGTCATGTCGTCCTTTTGGGTGACTACACGGATGATGGGCAAAGGCAGACAACGGCGCGCCTGCGCACCATTCTCGATGGGCACGAGAGCACCTATGGCACGCGCTTTTATGCGCTTCCGGGCAACCACGACATCTTCGGACCCAAGGGGCGGCACCACACCAAGCAATTTCTCGACCGGATCGACGCCAGGGTCTTCGTCACCAGCGACGCAGGAAAGGCAGGCCCCGGCAGTTACGCGACGCCGCGGATGTATTGCGAGGGATACCCGGCGGGCCTCGCCCCCATGGCTGGTCATGGCTACTTCCGACGGCCGGACTATCTCCATTGGGAAACCCCGTTCGGCGCTTCAGATCGCGCCGAGGATCGGCTCTATCCGGTCTCGTCTCCGGACGGTCGCAATTGCTACCGGCTGATGGATGCCTCCTATCTCGTTGAGCCGGAGCCAGGTCTCTGGCTGCTGATGATCGACGCCAACATCTTCGAACCGCGCGACGGCCACTTTGAAGAAGGCGATGAAACCGCTTTCGTCGACAGCACCGGCGCGGGCTGGAACGCGCTTATCAGGCTGAAGCCATTCATCATCGACTGGATTGCCGACGTGTCCGCGCGCGCAGCGAAACTCGGAAAGACGTTGCTCGCGTTCTCGCATTATCCGGTGCTCGACCCCTTCGACGGCGCAACCGGAGCCGAAAGCGTTCTTTTCGGCGAGACCAACATCGCCCGCCGGACGCCGCAGCAGGCGGTCGCAGATGCACTGATCACCGCCGGCATGACGCTGCATTTTAGCGGGCACCTGCATGTCGAAGGCGTAACGCGTCGCGCTCGCGGCAGCCGCTCGCTCATCAATGTCGCAGTTCCGTCGCTCGTGGCCTTTCCACCAGCCTTCAAGATCGTCGAACCGTCTCAATCGGCGTCGTCCATCGAGACCGTTGAACTGTCAGACATGACCGTCGACCAACGCGTGCTGCGCGCCTATCGTCGCGAGGCGGCGCGCGCCGGCGATGATGCGGATCCAGCCTTCGCCGCAGCGGACTACGGCTCCTTCCTGAAGGCACACAAGCGCGCCCTGGTCCAGCATCGCTATTTTCTGAAGGAATGGCCCGCCAAGGTCGTCCAAGAAATATCCGGGCTTTCGGTCGCTGCCGTCTACAAGTTGATGCTCGACGCCGGCGAAACGACGAACGCCTCCGTGCAAGGATTGATCGCTATCCCTGAGGACGCCGGCCGCCTCGACATGATCGAGGTGATCGCCGATTGGTACTGCCTGCGCCAGGCCGGCGTGCTGGCGCTCGACAAGATCGCTCAGCCGCGCCGCGCGCTTTATCGTCTGCTCGCCAGACACTTCGGTCGCCCGCCCGCGACCGGCTGGGACGGATCGACATCAGGATTTCTCGCCATCTTCTTCGGCGCCTTCGACGCCTTCCTCGACCGTGCCGAAGCGGGAAGCCTGCGCATCCGTATCGAAAACAATTCCGACACCGAAGAGGCTGCCTGACCATGGACCCGTCGCTCTCCACGGCCACTTCTTCCGCGCCGCCGGCGACCTTCATCGAGTTGCGGGAATCTTGCCGCCTGGGCCGGCGCCACCTGAAGGGTGGCCGTCTGGAAGTGGCCAAATTCGTGCTTGCCCATCCGTACGACGTCGCCTTTTCAAGCGCACGGGAAGTGGCGGTGCGCAGTGGCGTTTCGACGACGACGGTCATGCGGCTCGTCAGCGACCTCGGCTTTGAGACCTATGCTTCCTTTCAGCAGCTCTTTCGAGCGGAGTTGCTGCGCAGCCGGCAGTAATCAGCATTGGGGAGGGGGCCGTGAGCACTGCAATCGTCAGCATCAACCTCTTCGGCGCAATGGCGCTCCTCCTGTTCGGCCTTGGCCAGGTTCGCGACGGCATGCAACGCGCGTTTGGCACGCGTCTGAAGGCCGGACTGGCGGCCGGGACGCGTGACGGACTTCGTTCGTTTTCAAGTGGCCTCATTGCAACCATCGCTCTCCAGAGCTCCACCGCTACCGCTCTCATGGTCGCGTCCTTCGTCGAGCGTGATCTCGTCGTGCCGCGCATGGCGCAGATCGTGCTTCTCGGCGCGAACGTCGGAACGGCGATGACGGCCTGGATCGTGGCTCTGGGGCTCGGCTGGCTTTCGCCGCTCTTGCTGCTTTGCGGCTTCGTTGTCGGGCGCGGCAACTCGAACGCGCGCAAGGGATCAGGCGCCGCCCTCGTCGGCATCGGGCTGATGCTGCTGTCGCTACATCTGATTGGCGGCGCGACCGAGCCGTTGCGAACCTCCGCCGCCCTTTCTGCCTTTTTCGGGATGCTCGACAATGCCTGGCCGGTGGCGCTCGTCATTGCGGCAGGCCTCGCAGCCCTTGCGTCGTCGAGCCTGGCAGTCGTTGTGCTGATCCTCTCGCTTGCGACCTCTGCCAGCCTTTCGACAGGCTTGCTCATCGCCCTCGTTCTCGGCGCCAATCTCGGCGGTGCTGTGCCTCCGGTTCTGGCCACCTTCAAGGCTGCGGCGAGCGCCAGGCGGGTTGCGCTCGGCAACCTGATCGTGCGGGCCGTCGGCTGCCTGGCTGCTCTGGCGCTCGCCGGATACGTCGCCCCACTAATCGACCGGTTGCCTGTCTCACGCGGCAATCTGCCGGTCGATGTGCATCTCGCCTTCAATCTCGCACTGGCGCTTCTGGCCGCTCCACTTGCTCGGCCACTATCGCGTCTCACCATGCGCCTGCTGCCGGACGAGCCGAAGGCGACGGACGGCCCGCTTTTCCTGCAACAGAACGATCTTGACACCCCGGTCGCAGCGCTTGCCGGCGCAAGCCGCGAAGTGCTGGGCGTCGGCGACCTGGTGGAGCGCATGCTGGTCGAAGCAAACGACGCCCTGCAGCAGACGGATCCTTCCAGACTTGCTGCGATCAGCACGCTCGAAGGACGCGTGGATCGCGTGCAACACGAGATCAAGGTCTATGTTTCGCGTGTCGGCCAGTGCGAAATCGCTGAGGAACAGCGCCGCCGCGCCATGGATATCGTCGACTATGCCATCAACCTCGAGCATATCGGCGACATCATTGAGAAGGGACTTCTTGCCGAACTTGCAAAGAAGATCGCCCGCGGCCTGACTTTCTCCTCCGATGGGCACGATGAGCTGTCGCGCCTCTTCGCCGTCACGATTGACAATCTGCGCATGGCCCAGGCCGTGTTTGCCACACGCGACAACGCGATGGCGCGGCGCCTGGTGGAAGCCAAGGAAGATGTCCGCAGGTTGGAGCGGCAGTCGGCTGAGCGGCACCTGCAGCGCCTGCGCGACGGCCGCGCCGAAAGCATCGAAACCAGTTCGCTTCATCTCGACATGCTGCGCGACCTCAAACGCATCAACGCGCATATCGCAACCGTCGCGCACCCCATTCTTGATCAGAGCGGGCTGTTGATCGACAGCCGCATCCGGCAGGCGGTCTCGTAAGCAATCAGGCCTAGCGTCGGGCGGTCTTGCGCTCGACCATCGTAACGGGAACGACCTGAAGTCGCGTTTCCAACTCGTCTGCTTCCAGCGCTTCGAGAACATGCTCTGTCAGGGCGGAAAAGGACTGCGCAACCGTGGTGAGCTCGTAACTCTTCCACCCGGCCTGCGGAATATCGTCGAAGCCGACGACGGAAAGATCGGCCGGCACGCGACGGTGCATTTCGGTGCGGGCCGCGTCGAGAAAGCCGAGAGCCAGGAGATCGGTCACGCAAAACGCGCCGTCGATGGTCTCGTCGACGAGCACTTCGCAGCCAGCCTGGTAGCCGCTTTCATAACTCGTCGTGCCACCCGACCAGGCGACCACTTCGACGCCGGCGGTCGCCATCTTCTTTTGGAAGGCAGTGGTGCGACGGACCTGGGCGGGGGTCTGGCTGCCGCTCGAAATCACCGCGACCTTCTTGCAGCGCGCCTCGATCAGGCGCAGCGCAGCAAGATCCGCACCGCGGGAATCGTCGCTCAAAACCATGCTGGTGTCGGTGCGATCAATTTTCTGGTTGATCAGGATCAGGCGCACGCCGTTGGCAATGCACTGGTCGACGATCGATTCCGGGGGCTCTCCGGAAAGGACGATGATCGCCTGCGCCCGAAACTCGAACAGCAGTTCAATCAGCGGCGCGATATCCTTTCGCGCATCCGCGGCATTCAACAACAGGCACTGCAGACCGCGGCGCAACAGGCCGATGCTCAAGAGATCGAGCTGTTTTGCGTGAAAGGGCGCACTGAGGTTGGCGCCGACAACTCCAATAAGATTGGAGCGATCGTTGTTCAGCCCCTGCGCCAGCCGGTTGACCCGGTAGCCGAGTTCCCGGGCGGCCTTGAGAACCTTGCGGCGCACAGCCTGGGAAACGCTGGCTCCGGGCGTAAAGGTTCGCGAGACCGCCGAGCGTGAGACGCCCGCGCGTTTTGCAACCTCTTCGGCCGTCACAAAGCCCCTTGCCATGCCTTTCTCCTGCAGAATCAGATGCTTTCCATCAGGGCCACAAAAGCAGGCCCATTCCAACGAAAAAGTTCGAGCCTACACGCTCAGTGAACCAATCGACGAGGTCTGCGAACGGGCGCTTTGGCTCCTACATGTCGGCTCTTTAGCTCTGCCGGAACCATTCGCCCGACCCCAATGATCACGCGTTCGCAAAATAGTGCATTACCGTCACAAAATATACATGAAAAACAACATGTTATGCTGTTGCGCACGTGTGCATTTTTTTGTTGACAACAGCGCCCCGTCATTGGATCATACGTTCCATAGACGGAGCTGAATTGGAATATTTGTTCTGTCTATGTTCGTGGTGATGGCGGCGCGGTTGAGGAGCTTGCGCCGACGTCTGGCAGGCGCCTGTGCCTGCCCTGCGAACGGGGAGGAGTGAGTACCCGAAAGCCGCTATCTTTCGCATCATTGAGCGGCTTCATGCGTATGTCAGCGCCACGCCCTGGTGGCTGATTTCTGTTCCCCGTTGGCAGTTTGAAAGTTCCGGCCGGCATCAATGCCGGGGCAGGCAGCGCATGTTGAGTTCCAAGGGGAAGAGCATGGCCTTATTGAGTGAAACAACCAAGGCGGCAACATTGCCCGACAGCGCGATGGCGCCGACGGCATGGCAACGCTGGCGTTATCGGATGAAGGTCGCCTCCCGGGAGCCGACGACGCTGATTGGCGTCCTGACGGCGCTTCTCTTTACCTATCTCATCGTCGTGCCGATCATCTCGATCGTGCTTGATTCCGTGCGCGTCCAGTTCGGCCATGAGCGGCGGCTCGGCAAGGACTTCGGCGAGCTTACGCTCTATTATCTCGATCGCGCCTTCCTGTCGCCGGTCTCGGTCGACCTCTTCTGGCGGCCGCTCTTCAACACGCTATCGGTCGCGCTCGGGGCAATCAGCCTGTCGCTGGTGATCGGCACTGTGCTCGCCTGGTTGATCAGCCGGACAGACATGTTCGGACGGCGCTGGTTCGCAACGGCATTGATCGTGCCCTACATGTTACCGGCCTGGACCTTTGCGCTGGCCTGGACGACACTCTTCAAGAACCGCACGGTCGGCGGCCAGCCGGGCTGGTTCGAGGCCATGGGGCTGACGCCGCCCGACTGGGTCGCCTATGGGCGTTTCCCGATCATCATCATCCTGGCGTTGCACTATACTCCGTTTGTGATCCTGCTGTTCGGCTCGGCGCTCCGCCGCTTCGATAGTCAGCTCGAAGACTCCGCCCGCATCCTTGGGGCCAAGCGCTACCAGGTGGCGATGCAAATCATTCTGCCGCTGATGCGTCCGGCACTCTTGTCCTCGATGGTGCTGATCTTCGCCAAGTGCCTCGGCGAGTTCGGCGTGCCCTATGTGCTCGGCCTGCCGGTCAAATTCGAGGTATTGTCCACCTCGCTCTTTCGCAGCATCGCGTCGCGCCAGACCGGCGTAGCCGGTGTCGTCGCGGCGTCGATCATGCTGATCGGCATCATCACCCTGATGATCGACGCGCGGCTGGTGCGCGAAGCGCGGCGCTTTGTCACCGTCGGCTCCAAGGGTTCGATGAACCGCCTAAGCCGCCTCGGCAAGTACCGTCTGCCGGCGACCGGTTTTGCAGCGCTCATCTTTCTCTTGAGCGTCGGCCTGCCGCTGCTGACCCTGTTTCTCTCCACCATCATGAAGCTGCCGGCGCAGTTCACGCTCGACAACTTCACGCTCGACTACTGGATCGGCCGTGACCTCCACACGGTGGCGCTGCAGACCGGAGTACTCTTAAGCCCTGATCTCTGGGCGGCTGCCAAAAACACCTTGATGATCGTCGGCCTTGCCTCTTTGACCTCGGGCATTCTCGGACTGCTCGTCGGCTATGTGGTCATCCGCACACCGGTGAAGGCCCTGTCGGTCTATCTGCGGCAGGTCACCTTCCTCCCCTATCTGGTGCCGGGCATCGCCTTTGCCGCCGCCTATTTGTCGCTCTTCGCCGTGCCGCGCGGACCGATGCCTGCTCTCTATGGCACCGTCACCATCCTCGTGCTGGCGCTCATCGCCGACCAGATGCCCTATGCCTCGCGCGCCGGTATCTCGGCCATGACGCAGCTTGGCAAGGATCCGGAAGAGGCAGCCCAGATCTCCGGCGCTGGCTGGTTCCGCCGGATGATGCTGATCGTCATTCCGATCCAGAAGGGTTCGCTAGTGACAGGCGTGCTGCTGCCTTTCATCTCGGGCATCAAGGGCCTGAGCCTCTTCGTCATCCTCGCCGTGCCGAGCACCGATGTTCTGACCACCTATTCGCTTCGGCTCGTCGACTACCACTACACCCAGGCGGCAAACGCGGTCGTGCTGATCATCGCGGCGATCGCCTATCTCGGAACCCTGGCAGCCCAGAAGCTGACCAAGACCAATCTCGCAGAAGGACTCGGAAGCTGATGCCCACCATCAATCTCAGCGGCGCCCAGAAGAACTACGGCGTCAATTCCGCCAATGCCGTCTCCAACCTAGATCTCGAAATCCGCGACGGCGAGTTCATGTGCCTTCTCGGACCCTCCGGCTGCGGCAAGACCACCACGCTGCGCATGATCGCCGGCCTTGAAAACCTCTCGGACGGCGAGATCCGTATCGGGGAGCGGGTGGTCGACTCGGTCAGGGCAGGGGTGTTCATCCCACCGGAAAAGCGCGAGATGGGGCTGGTATTCCAGAGCTACGCGCTCTGGCCGCACCTGACGATCGAACGCAACACCGACTTCGGCCTCCGGCTGCGCAAACTGCCGAAGGAAGAGCGCGAAAAGCGCGTCGAGAAGGTGATGCAGGCGCTCGACATCGCCAAGTACCGCGACCGCTACCCGTCGCAGCTTTCGGGCGGCCAGCAGCAGCGCGTGGCGCTCGCCCGCATGCTGGCGGTCAATCCGGGCGTGCTTCTGCTCGACGAACCACTGTCGAACCTCGACGCCCGGCTGCGGCTTGAAATGCGCGCAGAGCTCAAGCGTATCCACAATGAGTTCAAGACGACCATCGTCTTCGTCACCCACGACCAGTGGGAGGCAATGACGCTGGCAACGACGATCGCCGTCATGAACGAGGGCACGCTGCAGCAGATGGGCACGCCCAACGATATCTACGATCGACCGGCCAATCGCTTCGTCGCGGAATTCGTCGGCAGCCCGCCGATCAACATCCTGACCTTCGGATCGGCCACGGCCTCCGACCTGTCGCGCGCAGCCGAAGCCTATCTTGGCACGCGCCACCCGTCGCTGCGCGCCATTGGCTCGATCGGCATCCGGCCGGAAGCGATCGGCTATTCGGTTAAGGCGAGCGATGTGCCTGCCGGCAGCTTCTCCGGCGAAATGACAGTGACAGGCGTCCTGCCGACCGGCGGCAGCTGGATCCTGGAGCTCAGGAACGAGAGCGACACGCTGTTCTTGACGACCAACGCCCTGCCGCGCGTCGAGACCGGCGCGAGGGTTTCGTTCTTTGCGCCGCCTGAGGCGCTGCACGTCTTTAACAAGGACGGCCAGCGGATCACCGAGGCGGACGCGCTGCTGCGCAAGAACACGCTGAACTGAGGCGCTTTAGTGTGACACGACAAACCGAAACATAATCTGAGGGAGGAACAGACGATGGAATTTCTAGGGACTGAAAGGACGCACCGGGCAATCAGGCGCGCGCTGCTGGCAACGACTATCGTCGCCTTCACTGGGCCGGCGCTGGCGCAAGAGCCGTTTGACCTGAATGCGCTGATCGAGGCTGCGCGCAAGGAACCGCCGATCACCGTCTATGACAGTACCGGCAAGATCGTCGAAATGGCCAAGGCCTTCTCGGAGAAATATGGCGTCGGCGCCGAGGGCTCCAAGGTCAAGGCCACGGCCCAGCTCGAGATGATCATTCGCGAGGCCCGCGCCAACAACATCCAGGGCGATGTCTCGATCATCAGCGACGCGCCGGCCGCCATGGCGCAGCTGATCCCGCAGGGCTTTGCCGAAAGCTGGCTGCCGCCGGATCTCGCAGCCAACATCCCCACTGAGTATCAGGATCCGCTGACCGTCGTTACCAGCGCCAACGTCTGGGCCTACAACACCGAGCTCTTCGACAAGTGCCCCGTCAGCAACATCTGGCAGCTGACGGGCCCTGAGTGGAAGGGCAAGGTCGCCATGCAGGATCCGCTTGGCAAGCCATCCTATGTCGACTGGTTCAACCAGATGGCCAAGCACGGCGACGACAAGGTGGCGGCCGCCTATAAGGAGCTCTACGGCAAGGACCTTGAGACAGACGACGGCAGCGCGACGGCAGCCTGGGTCAAGGCGCTCGCCGCCAACGCTCCCTTGCTGACGGACGCCGATGCGGCAGCCGCCGATGCCGTTGGCGCGCCGGGCCAGTCGCAACCCTTCATGGGATTGATGAGTTCGGCGAAGTTCCGCGACAATGCCGAAAAGGGCATGAAGCTCGGTCTTTGCAAGGACCTGAAACCCTGGCTCGGCTGGATGTATCCGGGCGTCGGGCTGATCACCAAGGGCACCAACAGTCCGAACGCGTCAAAGCTCTTCATCCACTATGTTATGACCGCCGAAGGCATCGCGCCGCAGGCAGAAGACGGAAAAATGTCGACGAACAAGGACGTTTCGCTGCCCGCCGACGAGCCATCGGGCATCGGCGCCGTTCTCGATCAGGTCATGCCCTACCAGATGGCAACGAGCCTCGACGACTGGGACGCACGCGAGACCTGGCAGGACCTCTGGCGGCTCAGTTACCAGAAGTAACGCCTGAACATATGAAACGGTCTCCTTGGGAGGGGAAACCATGAGCAAGGGTAAGAACAAGGTTATGATCATGGGGGCGGCATTTGCCGCCCTTGCGGCCGCATTCGCCGTCGAGGCAAGCGCCGAGGAGGCGTTCGATCTCAATGCGCTGGTGGAGGCGGCCAAGAAAGAAAAGCCGATCAATGTCTATGACAGCACCGGCAAGATCGTCGAGATGGCCGAGGCCTTCACCGCCAAATACGGCGTGAAAGCAACCGGCGTCAAAGTCTCGGCCAACAGCCAGCTGGAAATGATCATCCGCGAAGCCCAGGCCGGCAACGTCCAGGGCGATGTCGCCCTGATCACCGACGCGCCGGCGGCACTCGCCCAGCTTCTGCCGCAGGGCTTCGTCGAGAGCTATCTGCCCGGCGACATGAAAGAGAAGATACCGGCGGCTTTCCAGAACCCGCTGGCGATTTCGACCAATGCCAACGTCTGGGCCTACAACACCGAGGCCTATGACAAATGCCCGGTCCGCAACATCTGGGAGCTGACCGACGCAAAGTGGAAAGGCAAGATCGCGCTCGTCGATCCCCTGACCAAGAGCACCTACACCGACTGGTTCAACCAGCTGGAAAAGCATGCCGACAGCGCGGTGAAGGAGGCTTACAAGGTCCACTTCGGCAAGGATCTCGAAACCACTGAAAAAAGTGCGGCGGCCGCCTGGATCAAGGCCCTGGCGCAAAACGGCCCGCTTGTGACGGACGGCGACGATCCGGTTGCCGAAGCGGTCGGCGCGGCCGGCCAGAAGGAGCCCTTCTTCGGGCTCCTGAGCTCCGCCAAGTTCCGCGACAACGAAGGCAAGGGCTACAAGCTCGGGCTCTGCACGGAGCTTACCCCTTGGGTCGGCTGGACCTACACCAAGCTCGGCCTGATCGCCTCGAAATCGGCGAGCCCGAATGCCGCGAAGCTCTTCATCCATTACGTGCTGACGGAAGAGGGCATCGCACCGCAGATGAAGGACGGCAAGCTGCCGACCAATGTCGACATCAAGATGCCTGAAGACGAGCCGTCGGGGATCATGGAGGTAGCGGACCGCCTCTTTCCCTATGACGCCGCCACCGGGCTTGACGATTTCGACCGGCGCGAGGAGTGGCAGGATTTCTGGCGTGTGAACCACAGCAAGTAAAAGCCCGGCCGGCGCGACCTCACGAGGGACAGGTCGCGCCGGCCGTTTCGCTATGAACAGGAAGAAAGCATGACCGACGCCAATCCCGCCACGAGCCGTAGCCATTCCGATAGAGACGCCATGCGCAAGCACTCGCGGCGACTGATGACGATCGCCGAAGGGGCGGCCCGTTCGGCCGCCGGCCCCTTGCTTGCCGCCTTTCGCTCGGAAATAGCCGTCGACTACAAGCGCGATCTCCACGACGTCGTGACGATCTACGACAGGCAAGCCGAGGCATGCATCCGCGACTACATCTTCGCACAAGAGCCGAACTCGGCCATGCTTGGCGAAGAGGGCGGCCAGGTCGGCGAGGGCGAGATCCAATGGTATGTCGATCCGATCGACGGGACCGCCAACTTCGCCCGAGGACTTGCCTTCTGGTGCATATCGATCGCGGCGGTCGAAGGCGCATCGGTCGTGGCTGGGGTCGTCTACGACCCGGTGGCCGATCTGCTGTTTTCGAGCGACCTTGAGCGCGCCTATCTCAATGGAAAGGTGATTGCCTCGAAAGCCATCGGTGACGAAAGCCGAGCAACACTGATCACCGGCTACCCGGTTTCGCGCGACTTTCGCCTCGATGGCCGCCACGAGGCACTTGCCCGCCTCGGCGATCTGGTCGAGACCTTCTCGACCGTGCGTCGCCCCGGAAGTGCCGCTTTGAGCATAGCCCATGTGGCGGCCGGTTTCGTTGATGCCGCCGCCGGTTTCGGTGTCAACGCCTGGGATGTGGCAGCAGCGACCTTAATCCTGAAGAACGCAGGCGGGCGTTATGCGCCGCTGTCGCTTGGCAAAGTTCCGGAAGGATCCGCCGACTACCTTTGCCCGGGCTATGTCGCCTATGGCCGCGGCGGCGATTATCCGACCTTGAACCGCGTCGCCGCCGCGATCTCTGCCGGGCGCAGCGCGAAAGCGCCGTCGCCATGAAAGCACACGAGGAAACCATGCTCGACAATCTCACAGACGCCCCCGCTACCGGCCAGACCAGCAGCGAGTTGCCAAGGCTCAGTCTCGTCTATCCGAAGCATCCGACCTATGGTGTCGACATCTTCATTTCCGGGAAGGAAGGTGCGAGCGACCTCGATCTCCTGCGCAAGAGTGGGATCACGACGGTCGTCAATTGCGCGGTCAATCTGGACTTCAATTTCGTCGACCAACCGAAGCTCGTCTCGGATCACCGCAACAGCATCCACGGACCGGGGGAAATCCGCTACTACAAGATCGGACTGATCGACGGCGACGGGAACCCGGACACGCAAATGCTGGCCGCGCACTACATCCTGCGAGCGGCCCTGGAGCAGATCCTGCCCGAAAAGCCCTCCTATCCCAGGCGCGAGCGTGGCGGTGTGCTCGTCAACTGCCGCGGCGGCCGCTCGCGCTCCGTCGTCGTTGTGTCGCTGTTTCTGCATTTGACGCTGCCTGACCAGTTCCCGACATTGGAGCGCGCCATCGTGTTCGTCCGCGAGAAACGCGAGATCCCCAATGACGAGTGGTACAAGGCGCCGAAGCCGGTCCTCGCGGCCTCGGCCGAGCGAGCCGCAGAATGGGCACGTGTGATTGACAGCGGGAAGGCCTGAGCCGGGAAGGCAGTTCGGAGACCATCCACAACATAGGCCAACGGAAACCGGTGCTCACAGCCGACAAGGATGTCAACCTGTCGACGCAAACCGGCCGCCGCTGCATTCTCGGCGGTGCCTGGTTGCGGCCAATCGACTCTTGCGCGAGCTGACGCGATCGAAGCCCAAGCGAAGCCAAAGCTGCGTCATCGGGCGCCGTGACGCGTGCAGCTGGCGCCATCGCCGACGCCGGCAGATCGTGACTGCGTGGAATGAAAGGCTCTATTGCTTGGGCATCACACCCTTGTTTGCGAGCCACGTTTCGAAGGTGCCGGGGCATCCTTCGCTGGTCCATCGTCCCCGATACGAAAAGCCGGGTGCTGCGCGCGCCGCCCCGACGAAGCCGTCATAAGCGCTTCTGTCGGCCCCGCCCATTTTGAATGCTTTACCGGGATGTTTCCTCTTTGCTTTTGAGAATTTCATCGTCCGCCCCTTACGCAGTACAACCATGAAGCCGCAAGCGTCGCACAGCGCACGGTCCAGTCAAGGATTAGGCAGATGCGCAAAAGGGGTTAGTGCTGAGCGCCCATATCAAAAGATCGACAACCTGTGAGTGAAGATGGCGAGCGCGCTGCCCGTCAATCCCACGCAAGTCGCTCTGAACCGACGATCGCGGCAGATGGCCGGTTTTGCCGGCGCACGACGCGCAAAGTGCAAAATCTCGTCGAAAACCCTCGCCTCGTACCTGTATCAGCGCCCTGACGAGTGCCTGAGAGGCTGCATACCGTTAACTCGGCTCGAAATTAAAGGATTGGCAAGGCTCCCTGCACGATGAGGCAGGTACTCTCCATCTAGTTGCAAAGAAACTGCCATGAACATACTGAACCTGCCACTGATCAGGCGTTGCGCCTCGGCCCTGCTGAAATGTCGGTCCGGGAACTTCGGCCTCTTGGCAGCGCTTGTCGCCATTCCCCTCATTGCCGCCCTTGGCGTTGCGATCGATTTCGCAGCGGCAGTTAACCGCAGGGCCGCGATGCAAAGCGCTGCCGATGCCGCGGCATTGGCGGGAGCAGCAGCAAGCGTCGGTTCGGAACAGGAGATCGCCGCAGGGTTTCTCGGCGCCCATCTAAGCAGCAACGAAAAGCAGGATCTGAAGGAGCCCGCCAGCTGGGACCATCAGGTCACCGTCGAGCGTGACACGGTGGCGGTGGCCGTCAATGAGGACTACGAAACCGCCATCATGCATATGTTCGGCTTCCGGACCGTTCCGATCTCGGTCGTCGCAAAAGCTGCCCGGGGGTCCGGCAGCTCGGCCTGCATCCTGATCCTCGATCCGAGCAGGGCCGATGCGCTCAAGATCATCAATTCGAACTCGGTCACCAGCGAGTGCGGCTTCCAGGTGAATTCGTCCCATTCGCAACGTGCATTCTACGCCGAAAACCAGGGTAAATTCGCAGCACCGCTGATCGCCGTCACCGGCCAGTCGAAACTCTCCGGCCGGTTGATTTCGCCGCCGCCTGTCGACGGATCTCCCGTCGTGCCGGACCCCCTGGCCGGCATGCCCGAACCGGTGTCGCCGAACGCCCCCTGTACCTCCCAAAGCCTGAAGACGATCAACAGCCAGGGCAAGTCGTCGCTCGAACCTGGCGTCTATTGCGGTGGGTTGACCGTGAACTCCACGGACGAGTTAACGCTGAAGCCCGGCATCTACACGTTCCGCCGCGGCGCCCTGACCTTGAACACATCGGCCAAGGTCATCGGCAAGGACGTGCTTCTCTACTTCGAAGACGCGCAATCGCCGTTCTTTCTGAACGGCGCGGCGATCCTGCAAGTATCGGCACCGACCAGCGGCACGCATGCCGGCATCCTGATGTTCCAGGGCCGGCAGGCGAAGGACAGCAACATCCAGTTCCGCATCAACACGTCTGCCGGAAGCTTCTACAACGGGGCGATCTACTTGCCCCATGCGGTGATCGACTGGAACGTCAGCGGCAGCCTCAATTCGGAATCGAAATTCACCGCACTGATTACCAGGGTTCTGAACCTCTACGTGTCAGGAACAGCCTTCTTCAAGAAGCCGGCGGAAGATGGCAAGGATTTCGTTCCGAACGGCTTCGGCAGAGGAGGCGGCGTGCGGCTGGTGGAATGATATTGTCCAGGACCGATCTCCACGGAAATCAGGATCGACTGCAACTTACACGAAAGCAATTTCGACGTCCGTTGCGCTCTCCGTGGTGAGGAGATATGAACAGCCCTTGACAGATATGAAGGCGCGAATGTGCCTAGTTTTTAAGCTCGTGGCGTAGGTATGACGCGTGGCACTCATTACAGCTGATCGGCGGCAGTCCCTTGTTTCGGCCGCCTTGCGCTCTACCCGACGCACCTTCGTCGGCGTGGCGGCCTTAAGCGCCGTTACGAACCTGCTGATGCTAACCGGCCCACTTTTCATGATGCAGGTCTATGACCGGGTTCTGGTAAGCCGAAGTGTACCGACGCTGGTGGCATTGTCGGTGCTCGCCGTCGGCCTTTACCTTTTCCTGGGATTGCTGGAGGTGCTTCGCGCGCGGATCCTGACGCAGATTGGCCAGAAGCTCGAAGAACAGCTGGGTGCTCCTAGCTTCGATGCCGTGCTCAAACTCCCGCTTCGTTTGTCACGGAAGGAATTGGTTTCTCAGCCTCTGCGCGATTTGGATCAGATCCGCCAGTTCATGAGCGGGCAGGGCCCAATTGCCATTTGTGACATGCCGTGGCTGCCGGTCTACCTCGCGATCCTTTTCCTGTTCCACTCCTATCTGGGCTGGCTAGCCGTTGCCGGCGCCGTCGCTTTGATCGTGCTGACACTTGCCAGCGAGTTTGTCCTACGCGCGCCGTTGCAACGTCTTGCTCAGCTAACCTCGTCTCGCGTTGAGCTTATCGAGGCTGGCCGCCGCAATGCAGAAGCGCTCCGCGCAATGGGCATGACGGGGGCATATTCGGCCAAATGGCACGCTGCCAACAACGACTATGTGGAGGAGCAGCGCCGCACGAACGATTCGACGAACAGCTTTGCGACGACGTCTAAAATCTTCCGCTTGGCTTTGCAGTCGGCGGTGCTGGCGCTCGGCGCCTGGTTGGCGATCTATCAGTTGGCCTCGCCCGGGGCGATGATTGCCGCATCAATCCTCACTTCACGGGCCCTCGCACCGATCGAGCAGGCCATTGGCCAATGGCGTGGGTTCGTGAATGCGCGCCAGGCCCGTCGCCGGCTCGAAAACATACTCGGTGGGCTTGCCGCGGACCGCAAACCAATGCCGCTACCAAGCCCGAAACGCTCGATCAACGTTGCCGATCTCGCCGTTCTTGCTCCCGGGACAACCACGCCGCTCGTGCGCGAAGTCAACTTTGCGCTTACAGCGGGGCAGGGACTAGGCGTCATCGGTCCGAGCGGATCGGGCAAGTCGACGCTTGCACGCGCCTTGGTCGGCATCTGGCCAGCTGCGCGCGGCGCAATTCGGCTTGATGGTGCCGAACTCGACAATTGGGACCCTGAGGTTCTCGGCACTTCCATCGGCTACCTGCCGCAGGGCGTCGAACTGTTCGATGGCACGATTGCCGAGAACATCGGCCGCTTGAGAGCCGACGCCGATCCTGCGGCCATCATCGAGGCGGCCACGCAGGCGGGCGTGCATGAGCTCGTGCTCTCGATGCCTGATGGCTACGACACCCGCATCGGCGCGGCAGGAGCCGCCCTCTCGGCCGGACAGCGCCAGCGCATCGGCCTTGCGCGCGCTCTTTACGGCAAGCCGTTTCTAATCGTGCTAGATGAGCCAAACGCCAGTCTCGATGCCGAGGGCGAAGTGGGGCTGACCAACGCGATTGTCGCAGCTCGACGAGCCGGATCGATCGTAGTCGTCATTGCCCATCGCCCGAATGCGCTTGCTGCGGTCGATCAGGTTCTGGTCATGGCGAAGGGCAGCATGGTCGCCTTCGGACCGCGTGATGAAGTCTTGCGCAAGACAACCGTGCGAGCAGTTCCGGAGAGTGCATGATGAGCGGTCCGACCAGCAAGGCTTCGCGTGCGATCCGCCGCTATATGCTGATCGCAGGTGCATCGACGGCGGCGCTTCTAGTCGGCGTCGGTGGCTGGGCGGCGACGAGCAAGCTTTCAGGTGCCGTCGTCGGCATGGGAACCGTAGCCATCGAGGGGAATGTCAAACGCATTCAGCACCGGGAAGGTGGCATAGTCGGAGAAATCCGGGTTCGTGACGGCAGCCAGGTGAAGGCGGGCGAGCTTCTGCTTCGTCTCGACGATACGCTCACCCGAGCCAACCTCGCGATGGTCAGCAAACAGATCGACCAGCTTACAGCGCGAGCCATGCGATTGACGGCCGAGCGCGACAATGCCCCGTTTGTCACCATTCCCGAAGAACTTAAAGCGCGTCTCGATCATCCTGAGATCGCCGACTATGTCCAGTCGGAGCGCGCGCTGTTTGTCGCCCGAAGGGAAACCATCCAAGGTCAGAAGGCACAACTGCAGCAGCGCATCAGCCAGTTGCAGCAGGAGGCCGACGGGGTGACAGCGCGCCGGTTGGCCAAGGACGATGAATTGCGCTTGATTCAGCAGGAGCTCTCCGGCGTCTCCGTCCTCCACGAAAAGGGATTGATGCCGTTTTCGCGTCTGGCCGAACTCCAGCGCATACAGGCACAATTGTCGGGTGAACGCGGACAGCTTACGGCCGAGATCGCTCGCGCTGCAACACGCCGCACCGAAACGGAACTGCAGATCCTGCAGCTCGACCAGGACCGCCGTTCCGAGGTTTTGACAGAACTGCGCGACGTCGAAAACAAACTAACCGGGCTCACAGAACAACAGGTAACCGCGAAAGACCAGTTGAGGCGCGTGGAACTGTTGGCGCCGCAGGACGGAATTGTTCACGAACTGGCCGTGCACACTGTCGGCGGCGTGATCTCTCCCGGCGAGACGATCATGCAGATTGTTCCTATCCATGAAAGCCTTGTTATCGACGCCAAGGTGCAGCCAGCGGATATCGACCAGTTGCATATCGGCCAGGGCGTGGTCTTGCGCTTTTCGGCGTTCAACCAACGCACGACACCGGAAATCAACGGCAACATCACGACGATCGCGGCAAGCCTCAGCAACAACCCACAGACCGGCGAAGCTTGGTACAGCGCACGGATCAAGTTCCCCAAACCCGAGTTCGAACGGCTCGGAGGATTGGCCCTTCACGCCGGCATGCCGGTCGAGGCGTTCATCCAAACCGGTGAGCGCACAGCGCTCTCCTACTTCATCAAGCCCCTGGCAGACCAGATCACCAGAGCGATGCGCGAGGAGTAGACACGCTTCGAAAAGACGATGTCACTGCTAAACGCAAAGGTAGCGTCTGCCTTCCTCAGGCTTCTGTAGAACTCCATCTAGGCGAGTAGCAAATCAGCTTCTATCGCACTTAAACGATAGCAGTGAGATTTCTGATCGCTCCTCATCCCCGCTTCTTTCGCATTGCCAAACATGGCGAAGATCGAAATGCTCCGCGGCGACGCAACGAAAGGCGGCTCGCTTCGTGCAGGGCCGCAGATGGATGGATATGGCTGAACGACGATATGGCGAAGCGCCGCCCAAGACCGACAGCACGATCGCGAGCGCCGACTGGTATGGTCGCCAGATCGAGCGGGAGCGGTACGACAACACGCTGTTCGTCGATCTCGACCTGACCGAGGCGAATACCGTCGGCGTGGTGTTTCACGAATGCACCTTCCGGCGCGCCCGGTTCAATGCCTCATCACATCAGGCGAGCGCCTTCGTGAATTGCACGTTCGTCTCCTGCAAGTTCTTCGACAGCCGCTTTAAGGAGTGCAAGTTCGTCGGCAGCATGTTCGACGCCTGCGAATTCGACCATATGCAAGTGACGGGCGGCGACTGGTCCTTTACAGGCCTGCCAGGTGCTGCTCTCGGCCGGGCGTCCTTCAAGGAAACGCGCCTGCGGGAAGCGGACCTGACCGGCGCCTCCTGCAAAGGCGGCTCGCTCAGGGACGTCGATCTCTCCGGCGCCTGGCTGCATGGGGCCGATTTCACCACATGTGACCTCAGGGGCAGCGACCTCACCGCCTTCGATCCCGAAAACGTCCTCCTCAAGGATGCCATCATCACGATTGACCAGACCATCGTCATCGCAGAAGCCTTGGGCCTCGACGTCAGGCGAAAGTGAGAGTCGCACCTGTGTGTGAGCACCTGCTCACCGGTTGCGGCTTCGCTTCGGCGGCCTTCCGCCTTCCATCTCGGCTTGAACGCAAATGCCATCGTACTGTCAACGGCGACAACAAGCTGGTCACGGTGGCGCAAGGGCAGGATCGGGTCGAGGGTGTCGAGTTGTTCGGCACGATGAGAATCACTCCGGCCGCAAGGTCGGGGTTCGGCAAAACGATCTGTGGTGCTAGCGGCTCTGAGCCCCTGCCGCCTCGGCCAAGCGAGGTGGAATACCCGGTCCGCGAGCCGCATTTTTGAGGCAAGCCAAGCCTGGTCAACACCCCGCGGAAATCGCGCCAAAACGCTGAAAAGCCAAGCGGAAGTATCGTCCGTTCCAGGTTGCTCCAGGGCTGGAATGGAAGCCGCTGCCGTCCCGCTCCGCTCACGGTTTGAATTGTAACGACACTTATTGTCACTTCCCACTTGCCGCCAATCAGTGCAGTGGTTCATCACGTAGTTTGTTTGGTTGCTCCGCGACCCAGCCTTGTGAGAACCGGCAATATGAAAAAACCGACCCCTCTGACGCACTTCCCGCGGACGAACATTTTCCGTCCAGGCGATGTTTTCGTCCTGTTTGGTGAGCTGTTCGACCGGGGCTATGCCACGCATCTGGTCGACCAAGCCAAGAAGGCCGGCATGGAAATTGTCGGGATCACGGTTGGCAGACGAGACGAAGCCAATGTCCTGCGGCCCCTGAACGCCGAGGAACTTGCGGTGGCCGAAGCCCGGCTCGGCGGCAAGATCATCAACGTGCCGATCATGGCCGGCTTCGATCTTGACGCGCCTGAAGGCGAGCCCACTCCAACCGACCTTCTCGCGAAGATGACGCTCGAGACCTGGGAAGACGAGAAGCTCGACTGGTCTCACATCGAGAAATGCCGTAACGCCGGCGTCGAGCGCTTCAAGAACGCCCTTTCTGAGGTCATGAGTGTCCTCGACGGCATGATCACTGATGGCAAGAATGTCTTCTTCGCACACACCATGGCCGGCGGCATCCCGAAGGCCAAGGTGTTCATGGTCATCGCGAATCGCGTCTACAAGGGACGTGGCGCGCGGCACATGTCGTCGCAAACGCTGCTCGACAGCGATTTGGGCAAGCTCATCCTGCAGAATTTCGACGAAGTCTCGGCCAACACATTCCGACACCTGATCGACCTGAGTGCAACCATCCGGGCACGCATCGAGGCTTCCGGCGGCCAGGTTCGCTACTCGGCATTCGGCTATCACGGCACGGGCATTCTGGTCGCCAACGAATATCGCTGGCAGACCTATACCAACTACACCCAAGGCTACGCCAAGATGCGGCTTGAGCGCATCGCCGAGGATGCCTGGAACAACGGCATCAAGGCGACGGTCTACAATTGCCCTGAAATCCGCACCAATTCGTCCGACGTGTTTGCCGGCATCGAGTTGCCCCTCATTCCGCTTCTGCTCGCGCTGAAAAAAGAGGGCGGGGGCGAATGGGTCGCCAAGCAATGGCAGGCCTGCCAGGATCTCCTGGCAGATGGATTCACCGTCGAGGACGTCTTGCAGAAGATTTCCGATATGCAGACGAGCGACGTGATGCGGCCGTTCTACGACTTTTCGTCCTGGCCGATGCCCAACAACCCGGGTCAGTCGGACCTGACGATCGGGACGTCGAGCGAGATCACGGCGATGCACAGGGATGGCAAGACGTTGATCTCCGATCTCTTGAGCCGTCTGGTCGTTGAAGCTGTTGGGCAGCTCATCTTTGGTGAGAGCTCGGCGCCATCGGCTCCTGTTCTGTGGCTCAACCACGATATCGTCGCGCGCACACTGATCCAGAACAAAGGGTCAGCTAACGACGCTCTCGAAGCGGCTTAAGCGCAACGACGCGGGCGGCCAACTGCCTGTCTTCTTAAGTCGCATTCGGCTGCGCGTCTGATCAGGCGCGCAACGCTATCGCTGACCGTGACGTCAGGAAGTATTGGCGGGGTGTCGGTCGTCAGTTGAGCCAGACGACGCGCGATGATTGCAGCCGCATGGCCAGCGCCTTGGGCGATCCTCGGTGTCCGGGGCAACCAGCGTCTTACGTGCCAGCCGATCCAATTTAGCGACCGCTTCGGTCTTCGTCGTGGCGGCTGCGGCCGCTTCTCTCGTAAATGTTGGTATTCAAGAAGAGCCGAGAGCCAGAATGTGCGCCTTTGTCTCGATATCGTGATCGTTCGGATACAGGGTTTGGTTGAAAGTCGTGTCGTCGCCGGGTTGTCCGGGCGTTTGCCTGTGACTATGTGTGTGACAACCAAGAAAGGATCAAACCCAATGCGTATCGCCACAGTCTTGCTCGTAATCTCCGCGCTTGCCGGATGCTCCCAGACCGGCGGCGGTGCGAGCAGCGTAAGACAGGATTACTACGGTGGCGACGGCGGCTTTTATGCGGGCGCGGTTGCACCGCGCTGAAGCAGCGCCGAGGGCAGCTGCCTGACCTTTGACAGCAGATGACAGCCGATCAGGCGATTTGCCTAGCACGAAGCATCGCCTGATCTTCAGCCGTAGTGGCGCCGAACATCTCCGGGCCGCCAAGAAAATCGATCGAGATCCAGCTTAACACCCGCTGGAGACCCCGTTGGCACGCCGTCCTTTCCGTTAAGTCAGCGCTCTGCCCTTCAGAGCCTCCGGTCGCTGTTGACATCCGACCAAGCGTCCTTGCTATTCGAGAGGCGAGGGGACCATCGTCGCGAGGAAGATATGGAGCTCGATCTGAAGGTTTGCGCCTTGCCGCTCGGATGCCGGCTTCGACGCTTCCGCAGGCTGAGGCAGATCAAACAGGAAACGCTGGCGGCGGATCTTGGCGTGTCGCAGGGTCTGCTGTCGCGGTGGGAAGCGGGCCGGCATGAGCCTTCGGCAAAGGCCCGGGCTCGGGTCGAAAAGCTGCTGGAGCGGCACGAGAGCGTCGGGATAGACCTGACCTTGCGGCGGCTCATCGAAACAGCGCCATTTCCGATCCATCTTGTCTGCGACGACACCCACGCGCTTTTGAGCGCGTCACCGGCGAGACAAGCGCAGTGGCGCATCTCCGCCGCGTCTTACTTCGGCGTCTCGCTCTGGCGATACGCGACCGCGGAAATCATCGAGAGAGAGCTTCAACTGCAGGAACTCGGCTGGTTTGAAGACGTCTGGTCGGGCGCCATCCAGTTCACGACCGATGGCAGCGACGATCCCGACATGCCGATCCCCCCAAGCATCATCCGATGGGAGCGAGTAGGGATTTCCGACGGGCGCGTCGGTCGCCTGGTCACCAGCGTCGATTCTGTCTGAGACGCGAATATTTCATTCGTTGTCTGAGCTGTGCGGCCCTTGTTAGGCTGACGTGACCACGAGTTGCCCTCAATCACCGTCCCGGAAAACCCGGCGGGCAGGGCACCTGCACTCCACACCCATCGGTCACGATCAGACGGCCAAGAGCACCCCGGACAATGACAAATTCGCGTCGCGCCATCACGTTTTCCCTTCTCATCCTCTGCGCAACGCTGTCGCTGGCAGGGACGGACCTCATCTTGCCGGCAGTTCCGCAATTGCCTGAAATCTTCGGTACCGACAGGGCGACTGCTCAGCTCGTGCTTGCCGCCTATGTCGGCGGTGGCGGTCTCGGCCTGCTTCTTTATGGGCGACTGGCGGATCATTTTTCGCGCAAGGCGCTGCTCTTGTCTTCGCTTGGCGCATTTGCGGCCGCCTCGCTCGCCTGTTCCTTCTCGCCGGGCATCACGGCACTGATCGCGCTGAGGTTCATTCAGGGCGTCGCGTCTGCGGCGGCTCCGGTCTTTGGCCCGGGACTGATCCGCCAGCTGTTCACCGACAAGGCGGCGGTGCGCGCAATCGGGTTCCTTGGTAGCGTGGAATCGCTGGTGCCGGCGCTTGCGCCCATCTTCGGCGTGCTGCTGCTCACGCATTTCGGATGGCAGTCGTCGTTCGAGCTGTTGGGTGTTTTGACACTGCTCGCCGCGGTGCTCATCCTCGTGCTCGGGCTGCCCCAGGAGGAAAAGACCTCCGGTGTACGCGGCAGCTATGGGCAACTGCTCACCGATCGCATCTTCATGCGCTACGCGCTCAGCCAGGCCCTGACGCTCGGCGGGCTTCTCACCTTCGTCTTCGGCGCGCCGACGGTCATCGTCGCGTCGATGGGCGGCTCGCTCAACGACTTCATCATCATGCAGGTGATCAATATTTCCGGGTTCATCATCGTCGCCAATCTCACCGCCCGGATCGCCGAACGTTTTGGCGCTGAAAACGTCATCCTGACTGGCACCGTCATGGCAGCCCTGAGTGCCCTTGCGCTGCTCGCCTATGGCCTTACGGGCGGTACCAACACGCTGATGTTGCCGCTATTGTTTACGCCCATGGCGATCGGCTTGGGCCTTCGCGGCCCCATCGGCTTCTATCGCGGCATCCTTGCCTCGGGCGCCAACAATGCGCGTGGATCGGCGCTGATCGTCTTTTTCATCTTCATGATCACGACGCTCGGAACCGTCATCGCCGCCCCCATCATCGCTGCCGGGCTCGCGGCTCTCGCATTCGTCGCCTCGGCCATCCACCTTCTGTCGGTGGTCCTCCTGCTCCTTCTTCCGGCGATGCCGGAGCCCATACGCGAGGCCGCCGGCGCATCCAGGCTATAGGCAGCGTCGATCACAAAGGTCATTGAGAGACGACTGCAAGTCGATGGGGCCCAGACCGCGGACAGTTGTCCGAACAGATGAGCGCTCCCTTGAGCGGCTAAATCGGCGAATCTCCAAGGACGTGCCGGTATACGCCGTAGCGCATGCCACTGATATCCACGTGTCGTTCAAGCGCGCCCCCAAGTTTTCTCGCGACCGCTTGGGAAGCCAAATTGTCATCAGTGATCAGGCTTGTTGCCGTCCTCCAGCCAAGTTTGCTGGCTGAGAAGTCGAGAACGGCATGCATCGCCTCGGTAGCATAGCCGCGCCCCTGGAACTCGGGGTAAATGCCCCATCCCAATTCAGGTTCAAGCTTGTCCAAGGGAAGCTGCGCTCCGCAGTAGCCTGCCATTTCACCTGTTTTACTATCCTCGACAACGAAAAAGCCAAAGTCGCGCAAGTGCCAATGACCGATGAACGACAACATCCTTCGCCAGGCATCTTCACGCTGGATCGGCCCGCCGACGAAGGCGGTGGTGACGGGGTCTCCCCAGAATCGGGCGAAGGCCTCGAAATCGCCCTCGCGCCATCGGCGCAATATCAGTCGTTCAGTTGCTATAGTTTGCACGATGTTCTTCTTTCAAAGGTAGCCATTCTTCCTTCCGTAGCCGCCGGTTAAGATGCCGATCGCGGCGGCGACCGACTCTGGGTGAAAGCAGCAGGTGTGCCGGCATATTGGCGCGTTAAGAGGGTTCTGAGATCGGCTTGCCGCGACTTGGAAACATGACAGTGAAGGCGCGACGCGCTACATTATCGGTGCCGTCCACGCCATAGGTCAGGGGTATCGGGAGGATTACTATGCAAACGCATAAGGTCGGATACTTGATTGGTAGTCTCGCCAAAGACTCCATAAATCGCAAGCTCGCCCGTGCACTGGTGAGGCTGGCTCCTGCACACTTGGAAATGACAGAAATATCGTTCAGGGAACTCCCGCTCTATAGCTATGACTATGATGCCGATTTTCCGCCGGTCGCCAGAGTTTTCAAAGAAGAGTTGGCTGGGGTCGACGCCATTCTCTTTGTAACCCCGGAATACAACCGTTCAATCCCGGGTGGTCTAAAAAACGCCATCGATTGGGCGAGCCGTCCCTACGGAAAGAACTCGTTCACACGCAAGCCTTCTGCTGTCATCGGGACATCGCCGGGCTCGATCGGAACCGCGGTCGCGCAACAAGGACTGCGCAGTGTTCTTAGCTTTTGCAATTCACCGCAGATGAACGCCCCAGAAGCATACATTCAATTCACTCCGGGGCTGATTTCAGACGACGGAGAAGTGACGGTGCAATCGACCGAGCAGTTTCTCCGTAGCTACATGGAAGAGTTTGCAGCCTTCATCGCGCGCGTGCTCTCCGTCCTGCCTCGCGACGCTTGAACAGGCGGCTACCGGTCGCATCTCCTCAAGCCGCATGCGGCGCCGAACAACTTCTCGAAGTGGCTCAGCGGTCCTCACAATGGGCTCTGCGAGGAAATTTTAGAGCCACTCGGAGGGCGCTACACCGAGCGGTAGCGCCGGGAAGGAGCGATAGCGGCGGCCCGTGCAGTCGAGTGATCGGTCGAGGGATTCTGGCCCCCGGACGTTCATATGTCCGCTGGCAGAAAGTGGCGGCGCAAGTGGATGGTGTCGTCATCTTCTGCCGTGATTTCCAGGACTTGATTGATCAAGTCTCCGTCGGATCCGATCTCGGTGAGCGCCTCGCCGCCTCGATCAGGTAGCCTGATCGCAGTCCATGCGCCGAAAACAGTGCCGGTTCGAGCCCCGCCTGCTTGCAGCGGCCTTTCAGGATTAGGTTGACCGACTGCGGCGTCAACGCGCGGCGATCGATGCTCCCCCATTGGTCAATGCGACGGAAGACCGGACCTTCAGAGATGCCCGCGTGTTCGAGCCACCCTTTCAGCGCCACGACCGTCCGACCGATGAGGACCACTCGCTTGTCATCATTACTGGTCGTCGTCTTGGTGCAGCCGAGACGGATCGACAGGCCGGGGAGGGGAGGGGAGGGGAGGGGAGG
>NZ_JTLA01000077.1:0-29227 GCF_000799055.1 Ensifer sp. ZNC0028 | reverse complement strand
GCGCCACGTTGGCGTCGGACATGAAGGTGACGAAGACCGATTTCACGTAGGGAGAGACCGAGACATGGCGGAAATTGGCGCCGTTCTGGTAGCCCGTCTGCATCACCTGGTCGAGGATGGCCTTGGTGAAGGGGCGCTGGGTGCCGTCGGTCGGGGCCACCGTCAGACCGGTCGTCGGGTTGTAGCCGCCATTGGCGCCGCCGGCCCCGCGCGAAACGTTGGTCGTCAGCCAGGTCGGCAGCGAGCCGAATTCGCGCGTGGCGCCCGCGACCGAAGCATTGGTGTCGGCGATCGCATATTCGAGGTCCTTGCGGATCTCCACGCCCTTCTTCAGCTTCTGGTACTTGCGCTTCTGCACGTTGCCGGCTTCGGCCACCACCTCCTGGGTGGCGGAGATGATCCAGTCCTTGCGCAGGATCTGGGTGTAGTTACCAAGCCTCGTCGGTGCGATGATGGCGCCGAAGGTGTATTCGTCGCCTTCCTGGCGGATGTTTTCGCCGGGAGCGGCCAGTTCGTCCGTCTCCCATTCCGGGTGGTGCGTGGTGCACTTGCCCTTTTCGATCAGCGAATAGATCGGCGTATCCTCGGGCGTGATGCGGGAAACGACGTCCGAGAGCTCCTCGCGGTTGCCCACGGCCTGCGAGGTCGTGAAGGTGTTTGCTACGACAGCCATGCTAGTGTCCTTGATTGATTGAGATAGGTCGGCACCGCCCGCGCCGGAAAGGACGCGCGCACTGCCAGATCGATTTTGACAGGAGATTTTTGGCAGAAGGCGATCGCCAGAAATCAGCAAAAACAAAGAGATGGAACGGCTTCCGGACTCTGTTTGTGACGGATCTCCAGCAGGACCTAACGGGGATCAGTCGAAGTCGACGCCCATCGCGTCGCGGATCGAGCCGCTTTTTGTGAGCCGCTTCATCGCTTCCCGGCTCCGCCCCGGTGCCTGCCCGGCCTTGCCCGCCGGCCTTGGCCGCGCCACTGGCGCTGCCGCCCTCTGCAGCTTGCTCATCGCCCGTTTCTTGGCCTGTTCGGCCGCAAGGCCGAGCCGGGCATAGTGGGCGAGCTTGAACAGGCGATGGTCGGTGACCTCGCGCACCTCAGCTTGCGAAAAGCCGAGCGCTTCGGCCACGTCGAAGGCGCCGGCGAAGAAGGAAAGCCGCCCCTCGCCATCGGCGATCTCGGGAAAGGCTTCGATCAGCTTGGCGTTTTCCGCCTCGAGCTGTTCGTCGCTCGCCGCATCCGCCAGCGCCTCCACCACCGTCGCCGGCGCCTCGGCAATCGAGAGGATCTCGTCGATCCTGTCGAGCCCCGCCTGGTGCAGCGCCCATTGCCGGCGATAGCCGTCCGGGTCGAGGGCGGCCATATGTTCCGGCGGCTCGGGCGGGATCTGGCTGGCAATGAGATTGGCAAAGGCATTGGCCGATTGCGCCACCCGGCTTGCCATGCCTTCGAGCGCCCGCCCGCGATTGGCGATGTCCTGCGTCTTGTGGCGATAGTCGCGGTCCCGCATGTAACCGAGCTTCAGCTCGGAAAACGGCACCTCCTCGCCGCCCTTGAGCACGACCAGAAAATCCGCGTCGTCGTTGGCCGCCGCGTCCTCGTCAGGCTCGCTCGGCTCGTCGTCGGAATATTGCGGGTCGTCGTGGCCTTCGCCGCGAATGTCGTCCGCTCCGTACTCGTTCAGCTCTCCCTGCTCCAGGTTGGCCTCGTCGTCTTCGGGCTCCCAGAAATCGAGGTCGGCATCGTCAAGCCCGGTTGCGGGATCAACGGTTTTGCTCCCGCCAAAAGGCAGGTTGGCACTATCGTTCGTCATGGCGTGACCTTCTTGAGTAAAAAGGACATTCGCACGCGGTTGCTTCCGCCTAGGAATGCCCAGTAAAAGCGCTTGCCCGTCAGGCGGGTGCGCCTTTGCCGTCGGCCTTGGCTTGTTCCGTCAGGAACTTGAGCTTGGCCCGGAAGTTTCGGATGGCGCGGGCCTCGGCGGCATAGGCCGCCCGGCCGGCATCGTCGGTAAGGCCGGCATGGATGCAGCCATTGATCGCCGCCCATTCCAGCTCGTTCATGATGTCGTCGAAACAAGGCACGTCGAGAATGGCGCGCGCAGCCGCTGCCCGTTCCTCTGGTTTCATGCTGTGGACCTCAGTTGGAGAGCGATCGCTTTCGATCGAAATTTTGCGTCGAACGCTGCCTTGATTCTGCTTTTGTTCCGCGCTACCGCTGTGCGAACCAGAGCAATCTGCCACCCTGGGTCACATTCGCAATTATCAGACGAACATGCTTGCCCAGCCATTTCAGCATCAAAGGCCTTGGTCCGGATTGCCCGGCCTGAGCGGAGCGGATGGCCGGCACCAGTCACAGACGCGCGCGTCTATCGAACGAGGAACCCATGAGAAGATTATCGAGCCTGGGATTGTCAGCCCTGCTTCTGGCCGCCGTGACCTCCCCCACCTCGGCGAGCGGCCAATCGGGCGAGCCGCACTACCTCGTCAAGGCCTTTCTGCTCAAGGACGACAAGACCTTCGATCACGCGACGAACTGGTGCGGCGATGAAAGCGTCTGCACCCTCACGGTCGGCGATTATGAGATCGGCTTACGCTTCTTCATGGGCTACGGCAGCTACCGCCTGCGTGTTGCGTCGTCCTGGGATGGCGACAATCCCTGCTGCTTCTTCGCGGACGGATCTTACGAGACCTCCGTCGCAAGCATCCGCCCTCACGCCGAAGTGCTCTACTACAAGACAGACGCCGGCCGCCTGAAACTCGGCACACTCTACATCGCACTCGAAAGCCTCAAATAGCCAGAACGACCGCTCACTCCTTCCATTTGTCGAGCGCTGTCCTCAGTGAAATGGGCTGCCGCTTCGGGTTGTTCCAGGGGGCGTCGTCCTCGTTTCGAAGCTGCGGCTCGTTCCTGTAGGGATCCTCGTAGAAGCCCTGGTGTTCCTGCTCGGCCAGCAGCTCCTGCATCGATTGGATCGACGAAACGATATCCTTCAGAGTCGCCATCCCGTCGTCATTCGAGACCTTGGACTGCAGGGTGTTAAGTTCGGTCTTTACGCCCTCAAGATTTCCCTGCATGCCACTGAGGCCCTTCCGTGGCCTGGCGCTGTAGGTACCGTCACCACGCTCAGACAGCTTACCCAGAGATTTCCGCAGCCCTTCTGCCGTGTATGCCGACGGGCCTCAAGAGCGCTGCGCAAAAGGTCGTCGGCATAGGCCCTCGCATCCTCGGGGCTTAGATATCCCGCACCGCGGCTTGGCAGACTGCGCTTGTCAACAGCTCCGGAGCCGGGTTTCGCACGGCGCGGAAAAATGAAATCTTCCATGGCATTGTCCTTTCGAAATGTTCGTTACAGCCCAGGAATTGCGTGCGCTCCCGCGTGCGACGCGGCCAGTCTGCATTGGCTACTCCTCGCGGAGCGTGCCGAATGTGAACGGGATTGATTCTGCTTTTGTTCCGAGTTACGAACGTGCGAGCATACGAGTTAAATGCCACTTTACCGGGCAGCGTAACGCGGCTTCAAAGATCTCTCCGGAAGGGTCTCGCGATGGAAAAGCAAAGCAAGAAGCGATGGTTCGAAATGCTCGCGCTCGATGGCGCCTTCTGGCTGACGGTGGACAACATCGGTTGGCTGGTTGCCGAGTTTTTCCTTTATGGAACCACCCGCCTCATTGTTCGCCTTTTCAGTTTCGGCCGGCTTGTGGTCGAAGATTTCTACGACAATCAGTCCGGATTTAGTTGGTTCGGCCTGAAGCGTGCGACGGATTGACGTCTGTTGATGAGTGCAGACGCCGCAAAGATCGTGGCCGTCTGCTTCTGGGCCCTGTGCCTCGCCGCCATTGGCTTTACCGTTAGGGGATTTGGAGCATAAAGAAAATCGGAGTTGCCCTGGACGCCATCGCTGGGATCGTCCTCGACATTCTCGATATCATCGTCGTCGGCTTTCTGCTGCATCGTGTGGCACGCGTCCTCGTACCGCTCCTCAGCTTCGGCAGGATAAAGGTCGAAGACCTCTATGCCGCAGGCACGGGCTTCAATTGGCAGGGCCTGAAGCACCAGGAAAACGACGGCTACCTGCTCAGCTCCGGTATGAGCACATTTCTTGCCGCGCTATTCTGGGTCCTGTGCCTGATCGCTTACCTTGCCGCCACCAGAGGGTTTTAGCGGCGCGCTGGACCAAATCGCCTTCGACGGGCAATTGCCGCTTATCGAACCGTGAAGCCTCAGGTCATCCAATGCCCGAAAAATCCAAGAAATTTGAATTCTTCCGCGTCGCGATCGGCGTTGCCCTCGTCCTGTTGGTTTCAAAGATCATCGACCACGCTCTGCCGGAATCGACGTTCTTGGTCCGGGCGGCTGCCAGCCTCGCCGTGATCTTGCCAGTCGGCATTGCGCTCGATGCGGCCCTCGTCTTCGGTTGGAGAAACTGGCGACGCAAATAACAGAGTTCGGTCACTGCGCGCCCGGCGCGGACCGTGTAGTCACCTTCTGCATGTCAGGTCCACGCTCGATCCGTCGTCAACAGGAAATCCCAGTGTCCGAAAAATCCAAGAAGCTTGAGCTCGTCGAATGGTGGTCGACTTGGCAATCGGCTTTCTAGTCATACGGTTTGTCGAACACAGCTTCCCGGAGCAATCGTTTCTGGTCCAGTTGGCGCTCGTTCTCCTCATCGCCGTGCCGATCGGCTTGGCGGTGCACGCCGTATTGAAGTTTGCGCGAAGAGCATGGCAACGGGCGTAGTCGGCGCCCCTTGTCTGCAGTCCGGGCTTTAGCGCCGCTCTACTTGCCCGCCCGCCTGGTGCATCGGTTCTCTTGGCTGATGCAGGCGATCTCGGCCGTCGAGCATTCGGCAACACCGTTGACGACCGCGCAGTGCGAGCATTGATCGGTAAATTCCAGGCAATCCGGATTGGCCCTCAGGAAAGCCTCGATACTGTCCTGCGCCACGGACGCACCGGCGTCCGCAGCGGTCTTGCCTTCAATTGCGTCAGCCGATCGTGCCACGGGTGCCCAAACCACGCCAAGCGCCAGACAAAGGACCAGTCTGCAGATCACGCCTCTCATGCGTCACTCCCTTTTCGGTGGCCCTGGCCTTTCGGGTGAGCAATGCCTTCTCGCTCACGCACCGGAGGTCGTTGCCCCCTTCGCGGGCGAAGGCCGGCATGCTCTAATATCTTTCGCGGTTTTGCCAGCCCGGATTGGGGTATGCACTGGCCTTGCGCGGACGGTCGGCAAGATAATCGTTCACAGAATCGTAGGTCCGCCCCGCCGCTTCGCCGACCCCGGCGCCGCCGAGGCCGTTGGCCAGGTCGATGAAATCAAGCGGATCATGGTTGGGCCGAGCCACCGGATTAGCTGCCGGAAAGAAGAGTTCGTTGGTCACGCTGCCACCGAGACCAGAAGCAGCCCCCGTCAGAATTCCGCGGCCAATTGGTTCTCCACGAAATACCGCTTCAGCACCCCCCTGCACCGCGCCATCGATAGCCCCCCTGCCGCCACGAACAAGGTAGCCTTTCAGGCCCGCCATGTTCTTGGCCACGGGGTTGCTCGCCAGTGCCAAGCCAGACTTTTCCAGCGCGGCCCCGGTCGCGATTCCGCCGATGACTTGAGCCGCCGTTCCGGCGAATCCTGCACGATCACGAGCGGCTTGCAGATTGTCGTCATAGGCCTTCAGTCGCTGGTCGTAGGTTTCGTCCGAGGTCGCCGCCTCCAGCGCGGCAACCGGATATTTCATCGCACCGAACGTGGCGGAATCGGTGGTAATGCCCATGATGTCTTGCGCGGCAACCGCCGCCTTCTGGTACCAGGGGGCGGCGTTGAACTCATCCTGGTGCTTTTTGATGCGCTGATTTTCAGCCTCCTCGGCCGCACGCGCCTGTTGCTCTCTTGCAGCTTCCGCCTCTGCCTCCCGGCGGGCGAGAAAACTCTGAAGCGCCCGCTGCTCCATTTCGCGGTCAGCCGGCGCGAACAGGTGTGCACGTCCCGCTTGAGCGCCGGCAGGCTGGGCATCCACGATTTCCGGTTGGCGGCGATCCGGGTAGCGGAAGGCGCTCATGTCAAGGGCAGTCGCTTGCCTCGGGAGTCGTGCTGTTTTCGGGGCCGCCCTGGCGGTTTGGTCATGTCGTGCCGCTTTGCGCGTGGTCGTCATCGATCTACTCCGGTGGTTGGCTTCCCCCGCCTCTCGGCCACACGCGTTTGCGCCCGCGGCCCAGTCGCTACTGGATCGCAAGATCGGACCGCTTTCGCAGTCGGCGTCAGGTTAATGCGTCGAAACGGACGGAAGGACTTCTAGGAAAGGTGCAAACGCGCGCCGCATGAATGCGGGGCGCGCACGTGAATGAGAAATCGGGCGTTTGCAGGGGGCATACCCGCCTGCGGCTCCCAAGCGAGAGCAGTTCCGGCGGGCGGGATGACGACCGCGGCGCGCAAGCGACCTTCGGCCGCCCGCCCCTCACCCCAGTTCGTTGCGGATCGCCCGCATGAAAACCTTGGCGCCGATGCCGATCAGGCCATCGGGAAAATCATAGTCCGGATTGTGCAGCCGCGCGTGGTTTTCGCCGGCGCCGAGGAAGAACATTGCCGATGGCGCCACCCGGCCGAAGAGCCCGAAATCCTCCGACCCCTTCATCGGCAGCACGCCCTCGCCGCGGTCATGGCTGACGCCCTCCTCGTCCATGGCGCGCGCGAGCGCGGCGACGGCGGTTTCCGCATTGCTGCACTGGTGGAACACATCCTCGTAGCCGATCGTGACCTTCAGCCCTGCCGACTCCGCCTCGCTCGCAACCAGCGCTTCGGCGCGGGCCACGAGATCGGTCATGCGCGCGTCAGTCAGCGTCCTGAGCGTCGCCCAGATCTCGGCATGGCCAGGGCTGATTCCGAAGGCCGCCTCACCAAGCCGCGCATGCGTCACGGTCACCAGAGTGTAGGTCTCATCAAGCGGCCCGTTGTTGCCGAGCGCCGTCAGACCGGAAAGCAGCGACGCGACGGCAAAGGTCGGCGCGATGCCGTCCTCCGGCGTCGAGGCATGCGCAGTCTTGCCCGAACGCGAAATCCGCATGCCGCGCGAGGCGCAATTGACCGGGCCGGTGCGAAGTGCGGCATGGCCGAGGCCGATGCCCGGAAAATTATGCAGCGACAGGACCAGGTCCGGCTTGATGTCAGCAAATTTCGGGTCGGCAAGCACGGCGGCCGCCCCGGCGCCGTTTTCCTCTGCCGGCTGGAACATCAGGATCGCCCGGCCCTTGGCCGGCCGCTTTTGTTCCAACCCCTTGGCAAGCGCCATCAGGATCGTCATGTGCCCGTCATGGCCGCAGAGATGCCCTTTGCCCCCAATCTCAGAGCGGTGCGCAATCTCGGAAATCTCCTCGATCGGCAACCCGTCGAGCTCGGCCCGCACCATCACCGTCGGGCCCGGCTCGCGTCCCTCGTAGACCGCCGCCACCCCATGCCCGCCAAGGCCGGTGATCACCGCATCCGGCTTCGTCTCGGCAAGTGCGGCAACGATCGTTTCCGCCGTCTCCCGCTCCTCGCCCGAAACCTCCGGTCGCCGATGCAGGTCGCGCCGAAATGCTGTCAGTATCTCGAGTTCACGGTCGATCAGAAACATTCATGCCCCTCCGCATTCCAGTTTCCCTGCTCTTAGCAGGTCTCGAAGGGTGTCGCCAATCGCGCCATCACGCGTTCTGGATTAATCGGCCAGCCCGGACAAATAATGCGGTCATAAACGGAAGCTCTTTGAAGCTCTTCCAGTCGACGCTGCAGACCTTGCAGCGCTCGCTTTCTCGTTCGCCAGCTGCATCTGCAGTTGCTGCATGCCCACGTCAGGCTGTTGCTGCGGTCGGGCCGCCTGCATTCGCCGCTGGATGTCCTCGCGCGTCGGCTCGGTGAAATAGAGGTCGGGCGATGTCAGCCCCGCCGCCTCCACGGTCTTGGCAATGCAGGTGAGCGCGCTACGGCGTTGGCGACTGCTAGATCGTGCTCTCGCGCACAGGCACCACTGTCTGTGCCTTGGAAAATTTTCTGACGGGAAGATCGAGCACGATGTAGGTCAGCAGAAACACGAAGGTTTGGGGTCCAAGAAGACCAAAGATAACGACAATTTCAATTGTTTCACGAAGAAGATTGGCACTGTGCATGCCGTCGACAACGACGAAATATCCAAGCGGCACGATCATCAAAACGACGGCTGCCAAGACGATATACAGAAGCCGTTGCCACAAATGCAGGGCCGGAAGCGGTACGAAGGCGAATAGGTACAGCGACGAAAACAGCATGGCTGTGATCAAGTCCAAATGGCGACCGAAGAACCAGGCAACAGTTGTCAGCATGGCCCCATAGTTCAACAAAACGCGTGTCGCATTTGCAGCCGTGTAGCGCATGGCAAACCTGAAGTGTGACGTGTCGATCTTGTCGGCGTAAACTCTAGCGGGCTTATCGCCTTTGTCTTGAAGCAGATTGTGGCACATCTACGTCCACTACGCGAGGTGGCATCGCCTTATTGCGCAATGCTGTATCGCCATTTTACTTGTTGGCGCCCAGGCGGTTTCTCTTGGACAGCAAATGCCGAAGGCTCTGAACATCCTTAGCTTCGCCTACGTGCTTGTTCAAACTGCGCAACTGACTGTCGAGCTTGGCTGGCCACCAAGTCTCGTCGACCTCAACGAATGGTCCGATACCACTTATCGCCTCGGTCACATTTTTCGTACACGTGAGAAATCCCCCTCCACCAATATCGTCGATCCTCTTCCTGATCTCCGCTTCCTGCTCGGGCGTCGTGTTGAATTTGCGAACTGTCACATCCGGTCCGTCGGTCAACTGATACCGCAGGTAATCTTCGGGCGAGAATTCAGGTCCATAGAGAGCACGCCCGCTGCCCATCTCTCTGTTGGTGTAATCGCCGGCAGGATCCCAGAGAACGGGGTCGTCGCCATCGATGAAAACGCCAGTGTGCATATTGTTGCCGAGGGCGCTTGGATTAGTGTTGGACATGACGTAGGTCGCAGCCACCTCCACACCCTTGTCGCGCCCATGTTCCTTGCCCCGGTTCGGCAACCGACTGTTGGCCCCCTCGCCGAAATCGCGCAGTTCGAGCGCCGTCGTCGACCGCGCGCCGGTATCGTACAGGTCGTCGTCTGGCTCACCCCTAGATAGCGGCGTGGCCCGCTTGTTCATTCTGATCATCCCGGCATCCCTCCAATATGCGCTGTCGTCAGCGCCGTGCCGCCGGCCATTTCGGCCAGGTTCTGTTCGCGTTTCAGGTTGAGCTCGGCGTCGATCTGGTAGCGTTTGAGCGCGCCGTTCTGCTGGATTTCCGCAAACTTCAGCTCGCGCTCCATCTCGAGCTTGCGCCTGGCGTTTTCGCCGTCCATGCGCGCCTTCTCGTTTGCCAGTTGCATCTGCATCTGCAGCTGCTGCATGCCCACGTCAGGCTGTTGCTGCGGCTGCGCCGCCTGCATCCGCTTCTGGATGTCCTCGGGCGTCGGCTTGGTGAAGTAGAGGTCGGGCGATTTCAGCCCCGCCGCCTCCACCGTCTTGGCAATGCCGTTGTAGAGGTTGTCGGGCGAGACATAAGGATTGTCCGGCCCAAGCGTCGTCAGCAGCTTCTCCTGCAATTGCTGGATCATCTGGATCATCAGCATGTCGCGCTCGCGCGTACCCGCACCGAGCCCGGTGTTGACGGTCGCATCCATGCCGGCGTTCCAGTGGCGCGGGTCGAAGGTCACCCATTTGCCGCGCAGGCGCACTGCCCGCGGCCGGTCCTGGTGCTTGATGGTGAGGCCAAGCAGCCCCTTGAACACGCGTCTCAGCCCTTGCGCAAAGGTGCGCACCATCAGCTCCGTCTGGCCGATGCCTGCCTGTTCGACGAGCGCCGTCGCCTTGGCCGTCATGTTCTGCAGCGCATCCGGCGCCATGCCGCTCGAAGCGTCGGAAATACCGGTGCGGTCGGTCGCCTCCTGGTCGAGATAGCCGAGCATGGAGAAGGACTCGCGCGCCACGAACGGCACCGCGGTATAGCCGACGGCGCCGCGCACATCGACGCCCTGGCCGACGCGGATCGGCTGGCCGAACTTCGGGTTCAGCACCGATTCCGGGTTCTGGATCACCCCTTCCTGCACGATCGGCTGCTGGTTGTTCTGCCAGTAGAGATTGTCGAGCGTCTGGCGCAGAAGCACGGTCTTCACGCGCTGGATCTCCGCCATGTCGTCGGTGATCGCGTTGCCCTCGCGCTGGTGCGGCCGCCGCTCGGTGATGAGATCGGCAAAGGGCACCTCGTCCCATTCCGCATCTTCAAGCAGATTGTCGGCCCCCGTGCCGCCGGCAAAGACCAGGCGGCGCAGCTCGGCAATGCCGTCGTCGTCGGCATCCACCTTCACATAGAGCTCGTAGTAGTCGACCTCCTGCAGCGCCGTCGCCGTCTCCTCGCCGTCGCCGAAGACGCCGCGCCTGCGGGCAAATTCCTCGTCCTCGCCATCGGTATCGCCGGCAATGGCAAAGCCTTCGACCAAGTCGCGGTCGTAGCCCATGGCAATGAGATCGGAGCGGCGCATCCGCCGCTTGATCCCGGCAATCGGGCTGTCGTCGATCGAGATCGCATCCGGATGCACGAGAAACTCTTCGAGCGGCACCGCGGCAAGCCTTGTCGCCCCGCGCTCGGCCGTGCGGCGGATCTTGACGGTGAACACCGGCTGCTCCACCGGCCCCGTCGGCAGCTCGATCCGTTCGACCGATTGCGCCTGCTCCAGCACCTCCACCGTGTCGTCGGCAATGAGCTGCACCAGCGCCTGTTCGTCGAGCCCGCTATGGGTCGAGACGTCGACGCTCTTTCTCTTCTCGTACCACCAGCGGATCACGCCGTTGCCGAGCTTCAGCGCGTCGTGCGCTGCATCCTGCACCGCGTCATAACCGTCGCTTTCGGGAAAGACGATGTAGTTGATGTAGTCGGTCGCCTGCTCGGCCCCCGCCTCGTCGCCCTGGTTGACCGGCTGGTATTCCACCACCTTGTCATTGCCGAGCACGGTGCGGATCAGCGAAGGCAGCACCTTCTTCACCGCCGCGCGCACATCGCGCGAAACCACCTTGGAGCGGTTCGCCTCCGCCGGCACGTCGGACATCACCCCGTCATAATATTCCATCGCCCGGACCCGCACCGCCGAAAGCTGGTCGCGATAGTCCTCGCAATCCCTGACGAGCTGGCTCACCACCTCAGTCAGTTCCGTTTTCGTCATCGCAGCCATCTAGAGAACCTTCCGATCGGTAAAGGCCCGGGCGGCTTCGTCAGCCGTCACCCGGGCAGAGCGTTTCATTGTCAGCGCGTAGCCGCTGACAGAAAGAGCGTCATCGCGTTGTTTTGCTTGTGAAATCAGCTGATCTGGATCGTGCCGATCTTGTACCGCACGCCCTCATCGGCAGTGATGACCACCGCACTGTTGCCGAGGATCGTCTTGTAGTTCTGGTCCGGGGAGTTCGGATCGAACACGCTGATGTAATGATTGCTGTGGTACTCGTTCATGGCGCCGCCGCCGGCAAGGCTCACCATTCGGCGCCCGTTCGCCTCGAACTGCGGATTGGCCAGCGTGTCCGACACGCAGTAGCAGAAGCCGGGCGCCTGCAGGCCGGTGTAGCCGAACAGAACCCATTTCTGCGTGGGAACGTGATAGCGGACGCTCTGCGCCATACGCCCGTTCTGGTCATGCATGACATAGGGGTTGTAGCCCGGCACCTTGAAGAAGATCTTCGGCTGCTGCGGTGCGATGTTGCCCTGATAGTATAGGTGGTTCACCGTCTCCCACTGGTTGGCATTGTTATAGAACTGCCAGCCGACCGAAGCGTCGAGGTTCGACGTGCGGATAATGGTGAAGCCGTTGTCGAGCAGCGTCGTGTTGCCCGGCAGATTGCGAACCTCGATGAAGGCATAATAGTAATTGCCCTCCTGCACGATGTTCGACGGATGCAGGAAGCCATAGGCCGTGTCGATGGACTGATAGGACCACGGTTCCGGGATCAGCACGCAGCGTACATTGTGATGGTTCTGGCCGTAGTCGCCGGGGTTCGGGACTGTCCAGGCCTGACCGTCATTGGTCGAGCGCACATAGCCGATGCCGTTGACCCAGCGTGTATTGAACCCATGAGCGTGGGAGTTGAAGCCCTTCACCCCGCCAATCGTCGTCGACGACTGGTAGAACTCGTGATGCGTCAGGCCAACCACCAGCGAGCCACGCGCAAAGGGCGACACAATCCAGTGACGGTTGGCATAGTGTCCTTCAACGGTGTCGCGTGGCGAGTTCCAGTGCCGGCCCGCATTCCAGTTGGTCCAGGTGTGGCCGTTATGCCAGTCACTGACGACATTGTAGCGGTAGCCTTCGGAATGGCCGGTAATGAACGTCGCCGTTCCGTTGGCGTCTCGCCACGGATGCAAGGGGCCGTCCACCCACAGGCCATAGGGCGTGTTACCGCCGACATAGCCGTGCCATTGGTTCGTGCTGAAATCCATGCATGTCGTGTTTCCCGACGTGGTAACAACGCTGGTAACCATTGATTTCTCCTACCGTTGAAATTGAAGCATCGGGCCCGGTCCGCAGTCGTGGAAGCAGCAGGCTCCTGAAGGGCTGATGGATTTCGTTGACTGGCAGGCTGGCGGCCCAGCCTTAAAGGGTAGCGTGGAAGGGCGTGACCGCTTCGCCGGCGCGCGGGTCCACCGCCGCCGCTAGAGAACCTTCCGATCGATAAAAGCCCAGGCGGTGCTATCCGCCTTCACCCGGGCATGGCGTTTCATCATCAGCGCGTAGCGGCTGGCCGAAATCACGTCGTCGCGTTCCTTGACGATCCGGCCGTCCTTGCGGTGGTAGAGCCTGAATTCCTCGAACCAGTCGCCGCAGGTGGAAAACACCTTGAAGCGCCCGGTCTGCATGCGCTGCAGCATGTCCAGCACCCCCGCCTCGACACCGTTGGTGCCGTCGTCGAAGGTTGCGCGCTCGGGAAGCATCACGAGCCCCTGCCCGCGATATTGCGCGGCAAGCTGCTCGCCCGAGCCCTTGTCGTGCTGCAGGCCGTCATGCGGCCAGGCCCAGGGCAGCCAGGGCCCCCAAGGCTTGAGGCTCGCCGCATGGATGATCGGCGTCGCCTCGCGCTCGCGGTAGCAGCGGGTCACATAAAAGACATCGGCATCCCGGTCCCAGGCGCAGAGCGCGGCCGCAAACGGGTGGTCCCAGCCGAAATCGAGCCCGCCGATCTGCACCCAGTGTCGCGGGATCTCGAAGGGCTCGACCCGGATCTGCTCCTCCGTCACCGGAAAAATCCGGCCCGAACCGAGCGTCGGCACACCCTTGGTACGCGCTTCCTTCTCATGCGCCGGATAGCTCGCGACGATTTTCGCGCGCTCCTCGGTCGTATAGTGCTCGGCATCGTCGATCGTCATCGACACCACCGTCCGGTCGTCTGAAGGTTCCAGCAGATAGCGGCTGACGACCGAGCTCATGCCTTTCAGCGGCGTGAAGGTCACGGCGACCGATCCGCCGGTCGCATTGGTGCGGGTGATGCCCTCGAAATAGACGTCTTCCGGCGGCTCCTCGTCGAACCAGACATAATCCACCGTGTTGGCCTGCCACTTCGCCCGCCCCTGCTCGTAGGCTTTCAGAAGCAGTGTCGAAGTACCGCCGCTCGCATGCCGCACCGTCACGCTGTCGAGCGCGCCGGAAGCGCTGGAGCGTCGGGTCCAGCCGGCAAGAGCCGCTTTCGGCAGATAGCCGGTGCCCCAGTCCTCCTCGCTCATTGGCGGGCCGACGAGCAGCCGCTGCACGCCATCGCGCGTCAACTCGTGCGATTCCGAGCCGCCGATCATCGTGATCGGCCGGTCGAACCGTCGGCCCGCCCACCAATGAGGATAGTCTCCGGTCAGGTGCATCGCTGCCTCGGCAGCGCCCGCCAGCGTCTTGCCGAGCTGGTTTCCGGCCATGAACAGCCGCTCGCGAAAGGTTGCACCCGCCGCGTGAAATTCCGTCTGCTTCGCATAAGGCTGATAGTAGGAGAGCCTATTCGTGTTCTGCCGCCGCCCGATCTCCATCGCCAGTTCCATCCGCTCCCTGAGAAGCGAGGAAAGGCTTGATGGTCTGGTCGAGCTTGCGGATCCGCTCGAGAAGTTGCTCATCCGTCATCTCGCCGATCTGGTTGGCATTGATGGTCACGTCTTTCGGCATCAACGCCGCGATCGTCTTCAGGAAATCATTCGGGTTCTTCTCGATCAGCGCGTGGATCGCAGCCGCACCTCTGGCTTCCCAGGCCGAAAGCATGTCCTCGAGAAAGAGTTCGCCGAGCTTGGTGCGCACCGCCTTGCGCGTGCGCGCCCGGGGAACTGCCCCACCGCCTCCGGAGCGCGGCAGAAAGCGCCCCGTCTTCGGGTCCTTGGCGGGTTTCTCTGTCATGGGATTTGCTCCAGGGCACGAGGCGATTGCTCCTCCTGCGCATGTTGGATCGGCCGCCACTTGACCAAAAGTTGCATTTTGCCATCAATACCGACCACCGTTCCGGTAGCGGTATTGGGAGACAATCACAGGTGATCCGGCGTTTGTGGACGAAACTGCATGGCATGTTCGAAAGGTCGGCTCCGCCCCTGGCCGAAGTCGGCGAGCCGACATCTGCGAAGGTCTTGGCGGCCAAGTCGGGAACGCCGATGTCTGCGGGTAACACCATCGTGTCGCCGCGGCTGTTCGAGCTTGCCCAAGCGGGTGATGTCGATGCCCAGGCGGCGCTCGGCGAACATTAGTTTGACGACCACGAGGAACATTATGCCGCCAGTTTCCAATGGAACGGGCTCGCGGCCCAGGCGGGACACATCGGCGCTCAGGGCCGGCTGGCAACGATCTATCACGAGGGGCTCGGCGTGGAGCGCGACCCCGAGAAAGCGTTTCGCTGGTGGTATAGTGCTGCCCGTCAAAATCACCGCGGCGCACAATTGATGGTCGCCGCAGCCTATGTAGGAGGTACCGTCGTGAAGGCTGATCTGTCGGAAGCGGCCTATTGGGCGTCGCTCTCCCATCTCAATGCCCGAGGCGATCCGCAACAATTGGAACTCGTCGATCCCTATTACCGGTCGGTCCTGAACAAGTTGACCGACGAACAAAAACTGGCGCTCATAGAGCGGCTCGAGCGTCAGATGAAGCGGGATTGACGGGCGGCACTTCGATCGCAGCGCCCCCGCCTCGCGCGCGGCAGGCGTGACAGCCGATCACAGGAAAATGCGTGTGTCACGCCGGATGTCACGCTTGCAACCTTGACTTCAGGTTGCATTCGGTCATCAATACCGCTCACCGGGTTGCTCCACATCGGGTGCTTCTGGCGCAATGCATCGCAAGCGCCCCTGCCTCACCGGCAGTGGCCAGGGAAAAGCCAAATTAGTTCAAGATTTTGAGTAATTGTTCGGCCTAGCAGTCCAGCCGCGGGAACCATGCAATGAATGCAACAGGTGCCAGATGATCCGCAACACGTTCAGCAAGTTGAAGACCATTTTCACCCCGCGGCCGTCCGCAACGAATATCTCGCCCAGGTTGCTTGAACTGGCGACGTCAGGAAATGTCGACGCCCAGGCGAAACTCGCCGAAATCTATTTCAATGATGGCGGCGCGGAACACTATGCCGCTTCGCTTCATTGGAACCGCCAGGCCGCCCGCCAGGGTCATCCGGCTGCCCAGGCCCGCCTCGTGACCATCTATCAGAGAGGCCTTGGCGTCGAGCGCGATCCGAAGGAAGCCTCGCGCTGGCTGCGCAGCATCGGCCAGCCCCGCCCCCGACATGAGTCCGGCGCCGCCGTCTCCGGCAAGATCGCCAAGCAGGAAGCCTAATAACGAGCGCAGCCAGCGCTCAAGAGCTATCCCCTTCAAATCCCGAGCAAACTAACTGTTTATCTATGTTTTGAAGATGCCGAAACCGTATGCCCATGGTAAGATCTCGCCCTAGGAACTAAATCTCTCCCTCAAAAGAACGTGTATTCTTTTCAAGACCATAAGCATGGTAAGCAAAAAGTTCAAACAAATGAAATATACGCAAGCCTCCACGACAGACTGATAGATTCCATTTACAAACAACAGCAAAGACAAGAACATAACAGCTATTAGAGACGACATAACCGAAAAAGATATGTTCGAAAACGATTGCGCAACTAGACGATCCCGAATTTCGTCTTTTTCTTTTCCATCTCCAGAAACACTATAAATAAGAACAAGAACATTAAATAGCAATCCTGCGAAAATCGCGAATGCGGAAATCAATGTGCTTACATATTCATCGCGTATATGAAGCTGCATCGCAGCGGCAGCTATGGACAGAACCAAAGGCAGCCCAAGCATGATGACAAAGTCAAAGTAACTGTAGTTACCGCTGGCTTCGTCACGAAACGTATTGAAGTGGTCGCTCAATATGACTCTGACATCGATCTTGGACGTCATAGTTTTATGCCCCCACGCTTAGCGAGATCAGACGCAATCTTCTCGAATTCCTTCTTGAGACTATCTACTGTCGGATACCCGTCGGCACCGAGAGCAACGTCTCCGGTGATATCAAATGATGAAGATATTGAATCGGGTCTAGTAAGATTTAAAGTCTTCGTCTCGTTGCCAATTCGAATTTTTGTCTTAACGACATCGAATCCATGATCATCGAATTCAAAAACGTCTGAAAGTTCTTTCTGTCCCTTAGCAAAAGCTATCAGGCCATCCTTCTTGAACAATCCGGCTTTTGCCTGGATAGTGTAAGTAAACTTGCCAGGATATGCCTTCTTAACGCCCCCAAACCTGTCTGCTATATCTGAGGGGATCTCGTGCTTCTCTACGATAATCTCTTCCACAGCCCCAGATTTTAAGTATTCCGACAGCATGTCAGCGACAGTCATTTGCCTAATGTGCAAACGGTACTCAGGATATTTTTGACTGAACACGCCGGCCACAGTCGTCTCGAACAACCCCTTAACACCCACGAGACCCGCCTGCTGCAGGCACAGAACACCGCGTTGCTCATGGTCCGGCACGGCCATGTAAAAGAAGAACGGCTCCGGCAGAGCTTCTGTTCTCTTCTTCTTATAGGCAACTGACCCACTAGTCGTATCTACGATATCGCCGGCTTGACCGTAGTCTCCGGACATGAACAGCCCCGTTAGCGGACCATTGTTCGCCGGATGCAGGTCAACCTTAAAAGTCTTCTCGTACAATTTGAGGTTCGAGTACTTCGCATACCCTCCAAGGATCTTCTGAAGAGCAGCCCTTAGTGTTTCTGCGCCGTTAAAGTTCCCGAACTTGAGGTTGTCCGCTGACTTCGCATGTAGCTTCCGGACTTCCACAAGATACGCAACAACTTTACAAGTTTTCATCACTCGCCCCTTACTCCACGTGAGTCGGGCACAACGTTAACAATCTAAGATGGAATCGTCTTCTCCCAAGCGCCAATTTCAACGCTTTTGTAAACCGCCACATGCGCCGGCAAGATAGAGCGCCAGCATCCCCGGAATCAAAAAGGCCGCTTCAATGACGAAACGGCCAGCCTGTAATATCCTTAGCCCGCTTCCGGTCGCTTGGCAAGACCCTTCGCCAAAATTTGTTTCCGTTTTGTTCGATTTTTTCAGTTGCCCGAGAACGTCTGCCGGTTTCCTTTGAGGGCCCTTGCGCTCGATTGGTGATATAATCGCAAGCACCATGCAAAGCCGCTTGCGCCGCCGGTCCCTCGCCAACGGATCTCGGGCCTCGCGGCTGCATGCCAATCCGTTTCGATGAGGCGGCGCGAATGCCGGTCTCGCGACCACGGGAGGTTCCCATGTCACGACAATACCTGATCGCTGCCCTCTGCGCGGCGCTTCTCGCGGCTGCCGGCTGCACCACCGACCAGGCGAGCCGCACCAGCACGCCTGCTCCGAGCCCCAGCTACCAGGGCATGCAGGGCGCCCAGGGCATGAGCCAGGGCGGCGGCGGCGCTGGCGGCTATTGAGGCGCTGACGCCCGACAAACGCAAAGCTGGCCCGGCTCGACCATGGTCCAAGTCGCCTGCCCGCGCAGTGTCGCTCCCGTGCAAAGCCTCGGCCGAACGCACCGCGCAACAGCGCCGATCGGATTGAACAAGTTGGGCCGACATGCGTTGAGTAACCATGACGCGCATTCTCGCTGCCGCGCCATTTGTTTGCGCGCATTCTGTGTTAAGCTTCCCCTTGGGAGGAAAATGCCATGGAGAATTTCTTCGCACTCGCCGCCATCGTCGTCGGCTCCGCAATCCTGGGGCTGGCGCTCGCCTACGGCTTCCGCCGCAAGGACGCGCACCGTCCTCCCGACCATGACGACGCGCGATTGAAGTTCTAGCGCGCGAGGCTTCCACAAGACGACTTCGCCCCGAAGCGACCGCCTGCGCGCTTAGCTGTTCGACGCCCGCTTGCGCAGAGCCAGCGATGCCGCTTCTGCAATTCTCGCGAGAATCATTCACGCGCATTGCCCGCGCGTTCTTGTAAGGTCCCTCCATAAAAACCCTCGCCCGCCTGTTGATCGCCGGTCTCGTCGCCCGCGTCACCGCTTCATGCTGCGGCCAGACGTGGGCGAGACAGGTCAGGGAGCCTCTCGTGAGGCCGCTATCGTCCAGAGTCGAGGTATCCAGAAAACAGTAGCGCGCCTCATGACGCACACCAACCCCTTTGCGGCTCGACCGTGCAATGGAGGTCGTCTCCTCCCCTTGCTCGCTCTTTGCCCGCCCCACCGGAACCTTTCCCGTCTCCTCGCCTTACTCCTTCGACAGGAACAACCGAGGAGATGCGAAAATGAGCAAGGCGAACCCGAAAACGCGTGATCTCAGGCAGACATCGGAAGACGTCGCGCAACCGGTCGAACCGACGATCATGCCAATAGGCAAGATCCCGCCGCTCCCCGTCGACCAGATTCCCGCGGGTGACGACCCGACGCCAACCGACCAGGGTCGCGTGCCGCCCGTTCGGAGCCGCGACGAAGCCAATGTCGATCCGGACGATGCCCTGCCTGACGACCGCGAAGAGAAGATCCTTGAGGATGATCCGGGGCGCGAGAAAACCCGCTTCGACGAGGAGATGCCGCGCAGCAGTCGATAGCGGCGGCATTCCAACTCGTGCGGGGGCCGCGTCCCTCAGCCTATTTGAACGCCTGAGAACAAGAAGAGGCCCGCCGGTCAGAAACCGGCGGGCCTCCGTTAAATCACGCTCGCCTCAGAAGTAGGGCGAGTAGCACTGCTGGCGCGGACCGCCATAGGGCTGGAACGAGTTGTCCCAGGCGCGGTAGGAGCGATAGCGCGAATAGCACCAGTCGGCATGGCGCGGGTTGACGCCGGTCTCGTAGCGGCGCGCCGGCGGAGCGGCAATTGCGCCGCCGATCACGACCCCCGCGCCAAAGGCGGCAAGCGGATACCACCAGCCGTCATTGTGGCGGCGATAGCCGTAACGCTCGGAGCGGTAGCCGCGGTAACCCCGGTAGTAGCCATAGCGGTCACCGCCATGCCAGCCTTCCCGGTAGCCGGGCCGGTATCTCGGGCGATAGTCGTCGCGCCAGCCGCGCGGATAACGCCGGTAGTCCCGGTCGCCATGCCAGCCGCGGTCGCGCACCAGCTCGACGTCGCTCTTCTGCACCCGCTCGATCGCAACAGCCGGCAGGGCGTTTGCCGGCGTGATGCCCGAAAGAGCCGTTATCGCCGCAAGCACGACGATGCCAATCTTCTTCATTTCATCACCTGTCCGTTTGTAACAGGTGCCAGTTTTGGCCGGGGCGACGTGAACCCACAATGAATGCGACAATCCTAATATGCGGCGCAACTTACAGGTTGTATTTCTACATTGCCGCAGCCGCACCCTCCGGGGCTGAAAAGCTGCCCCAGGGAGACTTGCCATCCCCTGGGGTCGCCCTGTCATCCGCTCACGCCTGCGCGCCCGCCTTGCCGCGCAGCTTCAGCGCATGGGCAATCAGCGTCTCCACCACCTGGCCATAGGCGATGCCGTCTGCGGCCAGTGCCTTGGCGTACATGCTGATATTGGTGAATCCGGGAATGGTGTTGATCTCATTGATCATGAGGCTGCCGTCGGCGCGCAGGAAGAAGTCCACCCGCGCCATTCCGGCGCAGGCAAGCGCGCGGAAAGCCCGCGCCGCCATGTCCTTGGCCTCGGCGATCACGTCGTCGGAGAGTTTGGCGGGCGCCTCGACGACCGCGCCGCCGGCATCGACATATTTGGCGTCGTAGCTGTAGAAGCCGTGGCTGGCGGCCGGAATGATTTCGCCTGGCCGCGACACGGTGAGCTGTCCCTTCGCATCCTCCAGCACCGAGCACTCGATCTCGCGGGCCTGGACGAACTCTTCGATCAGCACCTTGTCGTCGTGCCGGAACGCCTCGTCGAGCGCCGGCTGCAGCGCGTCCAGGCTGTCGACGCGGCTAACGCCGACGGAAGATCCCTGCCGTGCCGGCTTGACGAAAACCGGAAGTCCCAGGCTTTCGAGGATGGTCTCGCTCGAATAGGCGTCACCCGCATGCAGGCCGATCGCCCGCGCAACGGCAATGCCTTCGGTCACCAGGAGGCGCTTGGCGAGCGCCTTGTCCATGGCGACCGCCGAAGCCGCGACACCGCAGCCGACATAGGCGACATCGGCGGTTTCCGCATAGCCTTGCACGGTACCGTCTTCGCCGAAGGGACCATGCAGAACCGGGAAGATCAGGTCGATCGCCGGCAGCAGCCCTTGGCTGCCGTCGGCAGCAATGGTCACCGCCCGCCCCCGCCCGCCCGGGATCAACGCCACCTGCGTTCCCGTAGCCGGGATCGCCTTCGGCAACGCCCCGTCTTCGAGGTCGACCAGCATCCAGCGGCCGTCCCTGGCGATCCCGATCGGCACGATCTCGTAGCGCGTGCGATCGAGCGCCGCGACCGCGTTGCGCGCCGACATCAGCGAAACCTCATGCTCCGCCGACCGGCCACCGAACAGCACGGCAATGCGCAACTTACCTGTCATGATCCTTTTCCCTCCAGAATCGTGGTGCATCCCGCGCAACCAAGCGAGCGAACATGGCAAGAAGAGGTCGGGACACGCGCCATCACTACGGAAGGAAAATTTTCCTCTCCGGCAACCTTGCCGCTTGAATTCATCCGGATGAAGTACAAGTGATGCGCGAACACGGATTTGAAGGAGAAACTGCCGATGGCCGAGGTCCTCGTATTCCACCACGCCCAGGGGCTGACACCCGGCATGCACGCCTTTGCCGACGGCCTGCGCGCGGCCGGCCATGTCGTCCACCTGCCCGATTTCTTCGAGGGGCGCACATTTGCGAGCATCGAGGAGGGAGTTGCCCATATCGAGGCGGTCGGCTTTGACGAGATGCGCGAGCGCGGCGTGCGCCTTGCCGATGCCCTCCCGGAAAACCTCGTCTATGCCGGCTTCTCCTTCGGCGTCCTGCCGGCGCAGAAGCTCGCCCAGACCCGCCCCGGCGCCGGCGGCGCCCTGCTCTTTTACTCCTGCATCCCGATCAGCGGCCAGTGGTCCTTCGGTCCCTGGCCGGAAGGCGTACCCGTTCAAATCCACGGCATGGACAACGACCCGATCTTCGTCGGCGAAGGCGACATCGACGCCGCCCGCGAGATCGTCGAGAGGGCCGACGATGCCGAGTTGTTCCTCTACCCCGGCGACCAGCACTATTTCGCCGACAGTTCACTGCCCTCCTATGACGCGGCGGCAACGGCGCTGCTCACGCAGAGGGTGCTCACCTTCCTCGATCGCGTCTGAGGTTGCGGGTCCGGTTGCCCCGGGGCCGACCGTTCACCAGGGCGGCCTTTGACGAAGCAGAGATCATGCCCTCGCCGAACAGGCGGCGGCTTCGCCACCCCGGGAACCAATCGTCTCGGCCGCCCCTCAGGGCGCCGCTTTCTTGGCGAACAGGGCCGTCAGGATCGCCGCGACCATCAGCTGGAATGTCAAGAGCATGCCCATGCTGACCCAATAGAGGTAGGTATCGCGCCACAGGCGGATGGCGTCCTCGCCGACCTGCGCGTCGACCCGCGTGTTTGTCCGGCAAAGCGCGACGAGAGCGCAGACAAAGAGCACGCTGAGGATTGCGGCGGAGGCCCAGGATCTCCTTTTGTCAGGCGGGGAGCCGAGGAAAAGGCAATAGATCAGCACCAGCCCGGCGCCGATCGCGCAGGACATCGCGATCGCGTCGTCGCGCCATCCCTCGAACATCAGGGGCTTCAGAATTTCGGTATTGGACGAGAGCCACACAACCAGCGGACCCGGCAGAATTGTCAGAAAGTGCAGCCGCTCCGCCATCCTCTCCCCCTATTCCAGCACGGGCACGAAGAGCGCCCGCTTGGTCCCATCCTCACCCAGGCTCCGCAGCGTTACCGCATCCTCCCCAAGGTCCAGCTCGGGATTGTAGGGAAGCGTCATCGCGAAGGACTTGCGCTCGTTCGGGCGGATACGCGCCAGTTCCGCGTTCCAGCCCTGCTGTTCGAACTGCATGGAAAGCACGAACGGCGGGTGCAGTTCAAATCCGGGGGCGACAAGCGCGAATGCGCCCGGATCCAGCTCCTCGAGACGGAAATCGATGGTGTAGTTGTAGGTCTTCGCCTCGGTCCCCAGCACGAAGCGGGTATCGACGATGAAGGCGACCAGCTTCTGCGACTGCTCGGATGGATCCGCATCGAGAACAGTGAAGCTCCTCCAGAAGAATTCCCCTACCCGCCGCAGGAATTCGGAATAGCCCGGTCCGCTTTCGGGCGAGCTGCCGTTGCCCTGTTGTCGGACCTGGCCGGCGCAGCTGATGTCGGGAAAGCCATCCGCCATCTGCTTCGGCGTCGGCAGATAATTGGCGTCTTCCTCGTGCTGCCACCTGTTCCCGTATCGAATGCAGGTGTTCACGAAATCCGGCCTCTGTGCGCCGGGTTTGGGGTAGTTCGCAGGCCGCTGTTTCCTGAAGGCGCACCCGTCCGGGATCATCACGTCTTCCATGCCGGCGGCATACCAGCTCAGAGCCAGCGCACGCCCCGAGCTATTCTTGACGCAGCTTTCATATACATCCACGTTGCCCGCGGTATTGTTTCTGCGGATGGAAGACGTCGTAAAGACAAATCCGGACTGACCGTGATTGTCGTGTACGTTGCCGCGGCATGCTTCGATGAAGAAGCCGTCCCGCGTATAGTTCGGCGCACATTGCTGTTGCGCCATACCGGGCGTCGCATCGCCAATCGCCGCGGCAAGGATAAAGAAGACGCACCAGGCCGGTTTCATACGCCCCTCCAGATTTGCAGCCAGATCCGGTCGTCTGGAGAGTATATGGGCGATCCCTTGTATGCAATTACAAGATGAACAGCACAACTAATCAGTTGTAGCTATTCACTGCCTCCGCGACGTCCGTTAAGGCGCGTCACCGCGCATTGCCACTGGAAATCCGATGCGATCTCGAATTACTATCAAGGCGCCGAGGTATTGGAACAATATAACTTCCGATTCTGAGAATATACTAATACAAATCTTGAAATAATCCGGAGAAGCCGTGCTCATCCATTCGGACGAAAACCTCGAGGTCATTCACCGCGAAGGCACATCGCCCTACCTGCTCGTCACCTTTAACGAGATGGAGATCCAGGCAAACGGCAGCCGTTACTGGGGCCAGCGCTTCTGCGAGAAGGCGGACATCTCGGCGCTCGGCTTCATCAGCCGGCGGCCCAACTGGTTTCCGGCGGCAAGCGTGATCAAGGCGGTCGAGGCCGCAGCCCCCATCCTGAAGGCCGCGCCCGAGCGTATTCTCTACGGCCATTCGCAGGGCGGTTATGCCGCCCTTCGCTATCGCCGGCGCTTCAATGCCACCACGGCCATCGCGTTTTGCCCGCAGGTCTCGATCGATCCGAAGTCCGTTCCCTACGACAACCGCTTCGTCAGGCATTTTTCGCCCGAACTGCACGGCAACATGGGCATTTCGCCCGACCAGGCCGCCGGCCGCGCCTACATCTTCTACGATCCCTTCCACGCGATCGACCGCCGCCATGCCGAGCGCATCGCCTTCCTGCAGCCCGAAACGCATCTCGTGCCGGTGCACATGACCGGCCACGGCACCGTCCGTGTCTTTACCGGAACCGAACGCGCGCTTTCCCTGATTGCCGCCTGCCGTACCGAAGATCGCCCGGCCCTGCGGGCGCTTGCCCGTACCGCCCGTGTCGACGCGCCAATGCGCCCCTACCAGATCGCCGTCGCCGCCATGGCCCGGCATCCCGCCTGGTCGGACGCGCTCAACGCCCGCTTCGGCGACCGCTTCGCCCCGATGGAGCGGGTCAACTTCCTCTACCACCGTGCCAACCGCCACATCGGCGACGGCGATATTCTTCCAGCCCGCGCGATGCTCGAAACCGCCCTTTCCCTGCTGCCCGACGACCCCGCCATCAGGCACCGCCTGAAAGAACTCGACGCCCGCATCCTCCGCGAACGGAAGGTCGCAAGCGCGTCGTGAGGCAAGCGCGGACCCGTCGCGAGGAACGAGCGGGCACGGCCTCCCCCTGCTCCCCGTCTGACCGGGAAAAGCTCGCCGCAACCGGATGAGGGGCAAGCCCCTTTCCAGTGACCTTGCGCAATCCATCCTTGCGGCCCTAATGGCCTCGCAGGAAGAAAGCCCATAGGCGGCGAAGATCAGGAACCAAGCGATGACGCCCCCCTTTCCCCAGCTTGACGACATCCGCGCGCTCGAAGAGTCGCTCCATCGCACCGAGGTGCGCCGCTCGCGCGCAGCCCTCGAGAACCTGCTTGCCGAAGGCTTCGTCGAATTCGGTGCCTCCGGCGCCGTCTACCATCGCGCCGAGATCATCGACCTGCTGCTTGAGGAAGACGACGAGGACGACGGCGAACTGCGCGCCGACAACTACCGGCTGACGGCCATTTCGCCCGATGCCGTGCTGCTCACCTATCGAACGCACCGCATCGAAGCCGACGGATCAGAGCGGCATGCGCTTCGAAGCTCGATCTGGAAATGGGATGGAACGAAATGGCAGATGCTCTTCCACCAGGGCACGGTGACGCGACCGCCGGCGTAGGGCAGCCACTTTCGGTCAGCCAACTTCACAAAATCGACGGCTCCTCTGAACCTGCCCATCGCGGCGTCTTGTCAAAGAAGACAAGACCGCTGTCTGCAGAGAATGCCCGCCCCGATATCGATCCCCGGATTTTCAAGCTATGATCGCCCGAATGGAGCCAGTTCCAACCGCTGTCGTCGACGGCATTTCGGGAGTGCCCAAACATGACCCGTGATCAGATGCTCGCCCACCTTCGCGCCGCCGACCAGGTCGCGCGCGAGGCAGCCCAACATGGCCACCATCCTTTCGGCGCTGTGCTCGTCGGCCCCGACGACCGCATCCTGATGCGCCAGGGCAATATCGACACCGTGCGCCACGCCGAGACCGAACTTGCCCGGCGCGCAGCAACCGCCTATCCGGCGAAATTTCTCTGGAGCTGCACGCTGGTTTCGACCGGCGAGCCCTGCGCCATGTGCACGGGCACGCTCTACTGGGCCAATATCGGTCGCCTGGTCTATGGCTTCGAGGAGGAAAAGCTGCTGGCAGAGACCGGCGACCACCCCGACAACCCGACCATGAACCTGTCCTCGCGCACCGTCCTTGCCTCCGGCCAGAAGCCGGTCGAAGTCTTTGGTCCCTTCCCCGAAATCGAAGAGGAGTTGCTGAGCCCTCACCGCAGCTTCTGGCGACGCTGAAGGCCAAAGGTCCATAGGCCGGCCGCAACGATTGCGCGCTGCGCCCTTTACCGCACGGCCTGAACGGATGATGCGCCGGCACTCTGCCGGTTGAGGCTCTCTAACGGCTTTGTCAGTGCTTGCCTTTGAGCGCCGGCTGTTCCAGCGGCAGGATCACCTCGGCTGTGACCCCCGGCCGGTTGTCGCGGATACTGACGGCGCCCGCATGGAGATCGGCGATCGCGCGAACGAGGCTGAGGCCAAGGCCGCTACCGTCCGTCGTCCGGCTCTTATCGAGCCGGTAGAGCCGCCGGAACACCTTCTCGCGCTCGCCGGCGGGAATGCCCGGGCCGTCGTCGTTTACCGCCACCACCGCGCTGTCACCCTCCCGCGCCAGCGCGATCGAGATCGCAGCACCGGGCGGGCAATGCCTTATGGCGTTTTCGACCAGGTTGACGAACATCTGCGTCAGCAGTTCCCGGTCGCCGCTGATCGTCAGCGCCCCCGCCTCGATCGAGGTGGAAAGAATGTGGCCGCTATCCTCGGCAACGCCCGCATAGATTTCCCCAACCGAGGTCACGAGGTCGGTCAAGTCGATGCTTTGAAAACGGGTTCTGCGCGCACCCGCCTCGATCTGCGAGATCCTGAGCAGCGCTTCGAAGGTGGCGTTGATCTGGCCGGCCTCGGCGCGCGCGTCGAAAAGCGCCTCCGTCACGTTCTCGCCGCGCTCGTCGCCGCTGATTGCCGCCTCGACCTGCATCCTCAGACGGTTGAGCGGCGTCTTCAGTTCATGGGCGATGTCGGAGCTCACCTGCCGCATCGTTTCCATCAGCGCCGACAGCCGGTCGAGCGCCTCGTTGACCTGGCCGGAGACGACATCGATGTCGTCGCCATTGCCGCGCAAAGGCACGCGCGCGTCGAACATGCCGTGCGAGACCGCGGTCATCGCCCCGGCGATGCCGTCCAGCCTGCGCTGCACCTTTCGCGCCAGAAGTACGCCGCCGATGATCGCGCCGGCCATGGCGACAAGGGTGGCCCAGACGAAACTCAGAAAGGCGATATGTTCGAGCCGGTTCGTCGCCGCGTAGCTCCGCCCGACGATCAGCCGGTTGCTGCCGATCACGCCCGAGAACGCGCGATAGTCGGCGCCGTCACGCAGGCCCAGCGCCACGGATCCAACGGTCGAAAAGCCGTCCGGCAAGGGGGGCGTCGAGACGTCGCCGGCAATCTGCCGGCCATCGGCGCCGAAGACGCAAAACACCCATTCGCGCGCCCGGTTCACCCGCGAATAGGCATCGACCATGGCAATCAGATCCTCCAGATCGTCTGAGGATGCGATCACCGCGTGCAGGTCCGCGACCGAACTGTCGAGCGAGCGCTGCAGTTCCCGACGCATGAACTGGTAGGTGACGAAGCCGGCCGCAACGAAGGTGAGGAAGAAGACGAGCCCGAAAGTCACCGCCAGGCGAAACGGGGTCGAGCGCCACAGCCTAGCGCGCGGCATGCAGGCTGTATCCGATATTGCGCACGGTATGGATCAGCGGCACGTCGAAGGGTTTGTCGACCTTGGCGCGCAGGCGGCTGACATGGGTCTCGACGACACTCGTCTTCGGGTCGAAATGAAAGTCCCAGACCTTTTCCAGAAGCATGGTCCGGGTCAGCACCCGGCCCTCGCCGCGCATCAGCACCTCCAGCAGGGTGAATTCCCTTGGCTGCAGGTCTATGCGCTCGCCCGCCCGCGTCACCGAGCGCCGCACGAGATCCATTTCAAGATCGGCCACCGTCAGCATCGTCGGCCGCTCCGACATCGGCGGCCGGCGCGCCAGCGCGTTGACCCGCGCCATCAGCTCGGAAAAGGCGAAGGGCTTGACGAGATAGTCGTCGGCGCCGGCTTCGAGCCCCTCCACGCGGTCGTCGACGCCGCCGATCGAAGTCAGAAACAGGGCCGGCACCTTGATCCGCGCGGCGCGGATCGCTTTTACCACCGACAGGCCGTCGAGCCCCGGCAGCATCCGGTCGATCACCAGCACGTCATAGGTTTCGCGCGTCGCCTGGTAGAGCCCGTCGCGGCCGTCGTCCACAAGGTCGCAGACATGGCCCGCTTCCGCCATGCCGCGCTGCACGAATTCGGCGGTCTTTCGGTCGTCTTCGATCAGCAGGATTCGCATCAAGTCGCCCCGGAATGTCCATGCGCTTGCAGAGGCCGTATCGCCTCGGATCCGTCCCGTTGCGGTTGCCGCGGCAACGGTTCGGCACCAACCATTCGGCGCACAGATGCGCGCCATTGTCACCTTACGAATTGGTATGGTTCCGGCAAAGCGGAGGCAACATCCGGCAGCCAGTTTCAGCGCCGCACCCTGCAACGTCAACAGCCGATGGAGCCTTCCATGAACTCTTACGTCCGCTTCGCGCTCGCCAGCCTGTTCGTCCTCGCCATGCATTCGGCAAGCCTTGCCAAGGTCCCCTGCGAAGACACGCTGAAGGATGTCCGCAGCGCCCGATCGGCTGCGACGCTCAGCACCACGGATGCCGTCAAGGTCGATGAGCTCATCAACAAGGGCATCGATCGCTGCAATGCCGATGATGACGACAGGGCCAACGGGCTCTTCAAGCAGGCCATGACCGCGATGGGCAAGTAAGCGAAACCGGAGCGATCGCCATGCGTCCCCAGTCCCTTGACATGTCCAATATCAACCGCGTTCCCCGCGTCACGGCCGATTTCTGGCTGATCAAGCTCATGGCCGTCACCATGGGCGAAACCGCGGCCGACTATCTCGCGGTCAATCTGGGCCTCGGGCTCACGGCCACGTCGCTGATCATGAGCGTAGTCCTCGTCCTCACGCTCGGTCTGCAATTCGCCCAGAAGCGCTACGTTCCCTGGGCCTACTGGCTGGCGGTGGTGCTGATCAGCATCGTCGGAACGCTGATCACCGACAATCTCACCGACAATCTTGGCGTCCCGCTCGAAACCTCCACCGTCGTCTTCACCATGGCGCTCGTGACCGCGTTCGCGCTCTGGTATGCGAGCGAGCGAACGCTGTCGATCCACTCGATCTACACGACCCGGCGGGAAGCCTTCTATTGGCTGGCGATCCTGTTCACCTTCGCGCTGGGAACGGCGGCAGGCGACCTCGTCGCCGAGCGCTTCGAGTTCGGCTATTTCACCACTGCCCTGCTCTTTGCCGCGGTCATCGCCGTCATCGCCTTCGGCTACTATGCCTTCAAGCTCAATGCCGTCGCCGCCTTCTGGCTCGCCTATATTTTCACCCGGCCTGCCGGCGCATCGGTCGGCGACCTGCTGGCGCAGCCGATCGAATATGGCGGCCTCGGCCTTGGCACTGTTGTCACCAGCGTCCTGTTTCTGGCGGTCATCCTGGTCACGGTCACCTACATGATGTTTTCCTACGAACCGGAGGTGGCCGCCACGCCGGAGGGAAGAGCTTTCCCGCGATAATCGTTACCGTGCCTGAGAGACCGACGCCGCCCCCATCCACACGGCTCCGGTCGCTGTCCGCCCGCCCCTCAGGCCGGCTCG
>NZ_JTLA01000076.1:0-31592 GCF_000799055.1 Ensifer sp. ZNC0028 | reverse complement strand
TTCGCGCACCCGCCGCGTTCGATCCCGAGCCGATGGTGGAGGCGCTGCGTCTCACGGAGATGCGACCGGAGCGCATGACGGCGGCGCGCGAACGGGTGATCGCTGCCGCCAGCGACGGCTTTTCCTGGACACGCTCGGGTCTGGCGCACGCAGCCGGCACGTCGTCGAGCGTGATCGAAGGGCTGACCCAGCAAGGCGTCTTCGAGACCGTCTTCATGGCGCCGCCGCCGGTCGTCGCCTTGCCCGATCCCGATTTTACCGCCCCCCGGCTCGAAGGCCCGCAGAAGGATGCAGCGGCCGATCTGCTGGCAGCGGTCGAGGATGGCGGCTTCTCGGTATCGCTGATCGACGGCATTACCGGCTCGGGCAAGACCGAGGTGTATTTCGAGGCGATCGCTGCGACCCTTCGGGCGGGCAAGCAGGTGCTGATCCTGCTTCCGGAAATCGCGCTGACGTCGAGCTTCCTCGAACGCTTCCAGGATCGCTTTGGCTCCAAGCCCGCCGAGTGGCATTCGGACTTGGCTCCCCGCACCCGTGAAAAGGTCTGGCGCCAGGTGACGACCGGCACGGTCCGCGTCGTTGCCGGCGCCCGTTCGGCGCTGTTCCTGCCCTTCGAGGAACTGGGTCTCATCATTGTCGACGAAGAGCACGACCCTGCCTACAAGCAGGAAGATCGCGTCTTCTACAATGCGCGCGACATGGCCGTCGTTCGTGGTCGCATCACCGGCTTTCCCGTCGTGCTCGTCTCGGCGACGCCGTCGCTCGAAAGCCGGGTCAATGGCGACGTCGGGCGCTACAAGCCGATCCACCTGCCGACCCGTTTTGGCGATGCGGCGCTGCCGCGGCTCGGCGTCGTCGACATGCGCCAGCATCCGCCGGCACGCGGCGGGTTTCTCTCGCCGGTGCTCTTGAACCAAGTCGGCAAGGCGATCGAGCGCGGCGAACAGGCGCTGCTGTTCCTCAATCGTCGCGGCTATGCGCCGCTGACGCTGTGCCGCGTCTGCGGCCATCGCTTCCAGTGCCCGGATTGTTCGAGCTGGCTGGTCGAGCATCGCTTCCGCGGGCAGATCCAGTGCCACCAGTGCGGCTATTCCGAGCGCACGCCGGAAGCCTGCCCGGAATGCGGCACGCTCGATCATCTCGTTGCCTGCGGCCCCGGCGTCGAGCGCATCGCCGAAGAGGTGGAGCGGCATTTCCCTGAGGCGCGCACCATCGTGCTTTCTTCCGACCTGATGGGCGTCAAACGGCTGAGGCTGGAGCTTGAAGCCATCACGCGTGGCGAGGCCGATATCGTCATCGGCACCCAGCTCGTCGCCAAGGGCCATAACTTTCCGCTGATGACACTGGTCGGCATCGTCGATGCGGATCTGGGTCTTGCGAACGGCGACCCACGCGCGGCGGAGCGGACCTTCCAGCTGCTCTCGCAGGTGACCGGCCGAGCAGGCCGAACGGGTCTCAAAAGCCTCGGATTGCTGCAGACCTATCAGCCGCAGCATCCGGTGATGCAGGCGATCGTGTCCGGCGATGCCGACGCTTTCTACGACCGCGAGATCGCCGAGCGCGAAAAGGCACTGCTGCCGCCGTTCGGCCGGCTCGCTTCGCTGATCGTTTCGGCCGACACCCGGCAGGATGCCGAGGGCCATGCGCGCGGCTTGCGGATGGCAGCGCCAAGGACGGATGGCATTTCCATCCTCGGTCCAGCCGAGGCGCCGCTGGCGCTGGTGCGTGGGCGGCATCGCTTCCGGCTCCTGGTGCATGGCCGGCGCAACAGCGACATGCAGGCCTTCGTCAAGGCGATGATCGCCGCCGGCCCCAAGGAGCGTGGCTCGATCAGCGTCCAGCTCGACATCGATCCCCAAAGCTTCCTGTAGTTCAAGTTTCCTGTGATCGTTGCGTTCAAGCGCCCGTGGGCGATTCACAACCGGGGCGACATGCGCTAGAGGTCAGGAACGCATCGCTCCGGCCGACGACGGGGCGGCATGACAACGGGCTCATCTGCGGGAACGGGCATGGAGTTTTATATTCCGACGGAAACCGGCGAGTTCCTCGCCTTCTGTGCGGCGGCGGCGGCAGCGCTGATCGGCGTCGTCATGCTGTTTGCTCCGCGGCTGACCTTTCGCTTGGCCGGCATCGGCATTGCCGAGGGACGGCGGGGCGGCCTAGCCGAGGCGCGCTCGACCATGGGCGGCATGCATCTGGGACTTGGCCTCGCCGCCATTCTGCTCGCCCAGCCGATGGTTTATCTGGCTGTCGGGGCTGCCTTTGCGCTCGCCGCCTTCGGCCGAATCCTCTCCATGATGAGCGACAATGGCAGCACGCTCTACAACTGGGCGGCGCTCATCGTTCAGGCGGCGCTCGCCATCCTTCCGCTCGGCTATGTCTTCGGCATGATCTGATCGCGATTGCGGGCATCCCCGCGATTCACAGCGCAGGACCGAATTTACGGCAAAATTCGGCCAAAGGTGGCCGACTTATGCCGCATTCCTGCCGTTCGCGTGTTGCGAGTCCAAACATCCTATGCTAGACGAACCGCGAATTGCGGGGGAAGTGGGTCGCCAGGCCTCGATATCCTGCAAATTATTGCAGCAAATTCAAGAACTTAAGTTGACGGCCCACCGCCAGCACCGTTCTTGGATGAAATTGAGAGAAGCTTGTGCCCGTGGCAGACACATCCCAGCTTATTTCCGGTGTTGCAGAAAGATATGCGTCCTCGCTTTTTGAACTCGCGCTCAGCGCCGGTTCGGTCGAGGCAGTCGGTGCGGATCTCACCCGCGTCCAGACCCTGATCGACGGTAGCGACGATCTGAAGCGGCTGATCGCCAGCCCGGTCTTTTCTGCAGACGACCAGTTCAAGGCCATTTCGGCTGTTGCAGCGAAAGCTGGCATCTCCGGGCTCGTCGGCAACTTCCTCAAGGTCGTTGCCCGCAATCGCCGCCTCTTCGCGCTGCCGGGCATGATCAAGGCGTTCCGCCTGATCGCCGCGCGCCATCGTGGCGAAATTTCCGCCGACGTCACGTCGGCCCATGCGCTCTCCGCAGCGCAGGAAACTGAATTGAAGGCGACGCTGAAGAGCGTCACCGGCAAAGACGTGGCGGTCAACGTCACCGTCGACCCGTCTATTCTTGGAGGTCTGATCGTCAAGGTCGGGTCCCGCCAGATTGACACTTCCCTTCGCACCAAACTCTCTAGCCTTAAGCTTGCACTGAAAGAGGTCGGCTGATGGATATCCGCGCCGCGGAAATTTCCGCAATTCTTAAAGATCAGATCAAAAATTTCGGCCAGGAAGCAGAAGTCTCCGAAGTCGGTCAGGTGCTTTCCGTCGGTGACGGTATTGCCCGCGTCTACGGCCTCGACAATGTCCAGGCAGGCGAAATGGTCGAATTCCCGGGTGGAATTCGCGGCATGGCGCTGAACCTCGAAGCCGACAACGTCGGTGTCGTTATTTTCGGTTCGGACCGTGACATCAAGGAAGGCGACACCGTCAAGCGGACTGGCGCCATCGTGGACGTTCCGGTTGGTCCGGAGCTGCTCGGCCGCGTCGTCGACGCGCTCGGCAACCCGATCGACGGCAAGGGCCCGATCAACGCCAAGCAGCGCGCACGCGTTGACGTCAAGGCTCCGGGCATCATTCCGCGCAAGTCGGTTCATGAGCCGATGTCGACCGGCCTCAAGGCCATCGACGCTCTGATCCCGGTTGGCCGTGGCCAGCGCGAGCTCGTCATCGGCGACCGCCAGACCGGCAAGACCGCGATCATCCTCGACACGATCCTCAACCAGAAGGCCATTCACGACAATGGTCCGGATGGTGACAAGCTGTATTGCGTCTACGTCGCAATCGGCCAGAAGCGTTCGACGGTTGCCCAGTTCGTGAAGGTTCTGGAAGAGCGCGGCGCCCTGCAGTACTCGATCATCGTTGCTGCAACGGCTTCCGATCCGGCTCCGATGCAGTACCTCGCACCGTTCGCCGGCTGCGCCATGGGCGAATACTTCCGTGACAACGGCAAGCACGCTCTCATCGGCTACGACGACCTGTCCAAGCAGGCCGTTGCCTACCGCCAGATGTCGCTGCTGCTGCGCCGCCCGCCGGGCCGCGAAGCTTACCCGGGCGACGTTTTCTACCTGCACTCCCGCCTGCTCGAGCGCGCTGCAAAGCTGAACGACGACATGGGCGCTGGCTCGCTGACGGCTCTGCCGGTCATCGAAACGCAGGGCAACGACGTTTCGGCGTTCATCCCGACCAACGTGATCTCGATCACCGACGGCCAGATCTTCCTTGAAACCGACCTGTTCTACCAGGGCATCCGTCCGGCCGTTAACGTCGGTCTGTCGGTTTCCCGCGTTGGCTCGGCCGCGCAGATCAAGGCGATGAAGCAGGTTGCCGGCTCGATCAAGGGCGAACTCGCCCAGTATCGCGAAATGGCCGCCTTCGCGCAGTTCGGCTCGGACCTCGACGCCGCTACGCAGCGCCTGCTGAACCGCGGTGCCCGCCTGACCGAACTCCTGAAGCAGCCGCAGTTCTCGCCGCTGAAGACGGAAGAGCAGGTCGCTGTCATCTTCGCAGGTGTCAACGGTTACCTCGACAAGCTGCCGGTCAACCAGGTCGGCAAGTTCGAGCAGGGCCTGCTTTCGTACATGCGTTCGGAAGGCAAGGACATCCTGGAAACCATCCGCAAGGACAAGGCGATCTCCGACGACGTCAAGGGCAAGCTGAAGGCTGCAATCGACAGCTTCGCCAAGTCTTTCGCCTGAGCGGATTTCAGTTAGGACGGATAACGGATGCCTTCACTTAAGGATCTGAAGAACCGGATCGCCTCCGTCAAGGCGACGCAGAAGATCACCAAGGCGATGAAAATGGTCGCCGCGGCGAAGCTTCGGCGTGCGCAGGAGGCGGCTGAGGCCGCCCGGCCTTACTCGCAGCGTATGGCTGCCGTTCTCGCCAACATCGCCCAGGCGGTTGGCGCGGACGACAGCGCGCCTGCGCTGATGACCGGAACCGGCAAGGACGATACGCACCTTCTGGTCGTCTGCACGGCTGAACGCGGCCTTTGCGGCGGCTTCAACTCGCAGATCGCCCGTCATGCCCGCGACCACGTTCGCAAGCTGCTTGCAGCCGGCAAGACGGTCAAGATCATCTGCGTCGGCAAGAAGGGCTTCGATATTCTGCGCCGCGAATACGCGTCGCTGATCATCGATCGTGTCGACCTGCGTGAGGTCAAGAAGATCGGCTTTGAAAACGCCGACCAGATTGGCCACAAGGTCATCGCGCTCTTCGAAAAGGGCGAGTTCGATGTCTGCACGCTGTTCTATTCTGAGTTCAAGTCCGTTATCGCCCAGATTCCGACGGCTCAGCAGCTGATCCCCGCTTCGGCCGGCCCGGTCGCAGCGGAAGCATCGGATGCTTCGGCTGTCTACGAATATGAGCCGGACGCGGGCGCGATCCTCAGCGATCTCATTCCGCGCAACATTTCGGTGCAGATCTTCCGGGCCTTGCTCGAGAACGTCGCAGGCGAAATGGGTGCCAAGATGAGCGCGATGGACAACGCGACGCGCAATGCTGGTGAGATGATCAACAAGCTGACGCTGAACTACAACCGTCAGCGCCAGGCTCAGATCACCAAGGAACTCATTGAAATCATCTCGGGCGCGGAAGCGCTCTAAGGTCACGAGAAGAGGGTAAGGATTATGGCTAAGGCAGCTACCCCGAAAGAAACCGCAGCGGAGAAGAAGCCCGCTGCACCGAGGAAGGCAGCTTCCGCCAAGACCGCAGCAGCAGCCGCAACCGGCGCTGTCGGTCGCGTAACGCAGGTCATCGGCGCCGTCGTCGACGTCGCGTTCGACGAAGGCCAGCTTCCGCAGATCCTGAACGCGCTGGAGACCGACAACAACGGTAACCGCCTCGTTCTCGAAGTCGCACAGCACCTCGGCGAAAACTCCGTTCGCACGATCGCCATGGACTCGACCGAAGGTCTGGTTCGCGGCCAGTCGGTTACCGACACCGGCGCACCGATCACGGTTCCGGTTGGCGACGAAACGCTCGGCCGCATCATGAACGTCATCGGCGAGCCGGTTGACGAAGCCGGTCCGCTCGTCACCTCCGGCAAGCGCGCCATCCACCAGGAAGCGCCGTCCTACGTCGAGCAGTCGACGGAAGCGCAGATCCTCGTCACCGGCATCAAGGTCGTCGACCTTCTCGCTCCTTACGCAAAGGGCGGCAAGATCGGCCTCTTCGGCGGCGCAGGCGTCGGCAAGACCGTTCTCATCATGGAACTGATCAACAACGTCGCCAAGGCGCACGGTGGTTACTCGGTGTTCGCAGGCGTGGGTGAACGTACCCGCGAAGGCAACGACCTTTACCACGAAATGATCGAGTCCGGCGTTAACAAGCACGGCGGCGGTGCAGGCTCCAAGGCTGCCCTCGTATACGGCCAGATGAACGAACCGCCGGGCGCCCGCGCTCGCGTCGCTCTGACCGGTCTGACGATCGCTGAAGACTTCCGCGACAAGGGCCAGGACGTTCTGTTCTTCGTCGACAACATCTTCCGCTTCACCCAGGCAGGCTCCGAAGTGTCGGCTCTGCTCGGCCGTATCCCGTCGGCCGTGGGTTACCAGCCGACGCTGGCGACCGACATGGGTCAGATGCAGGAACGCATCACCACCACGACCAAGGGCTCGATCACCTCGGTTCAGGCCATCTACGTTCCGGCCGACGACTTGACCGACCCGGCGCCGGCAACCTCGTTCGCCCACCTGGACGCAACGACCGTTCTGTCGCGCTCGATCGCCGAAAAGGGTATCTACCCAGCCGTTGACCCGCTCGACTCGACCTCGCGCATGCTCGACCCGATGATCGTCGGCGAAGAGCACTACGAAGTGTCGCGTAAGGTGCAGACGACCCTGCAGCGCTACAAGGCTCTCCAGGACATCATCGCCATCCTGGGCATGGACGAACTGTCTGAAGAAGACAAGCTGGCTGTTGCTCGCGCTCGTAAGATCGAACGCTTCCTGTCGCAGCCGTTCTTCGTCGCCGAAGTCTTCACCGGTTCGCCGGGCAAGCTCGTCGCTCTCGAAGACACGATCAAGGGCTTCAAGGGCCTGGTCAACGGCGAGTACGACCACCTGCCGGAAGCTGCCTTCTACATGGTTGGCTCGATCGAAGAAGCGATTGAAAAGGCCAAGAAGCTGGCTGCTGAAGCCGCTTGATAGCACTGTTAAGCCTCGGCGCTGCACAAGCGCCGAGGCTTTCATCCTGTCCTTTCGCAAGGATAGGGAAGACATGCACAGCCGCCTCTCAGGTGGCGCGCCCACAAGAAGTGAATGGTCATGGCCGATTTCAACTTTGAGCTTGTTTCCCCCGAGCGCCTGCTCGTCTCCGAAAAGGTGACGGAAGTCGTCATTCCGGCGACCGAGGGCGAGATGACCGTGATGGCCAATCACGCGCCGACGATGACGACGGTGAAGCCCGGCGTGGTCACGGTGAAGCTGGCCGACGGCAAGACGGAGCGCTTTGCGGTGTTTGGCGGCTTTGCCGACATCCTGCCGACCGGCTGCACGCTGCTCGCCGAATCCGCCGTTCATGTCGATGAACTCGACCGCACGGCTCTCGAAAGCCGTATCGACGCGGTTCGCGCCGAGCTGGAAGGCGCCGGTGACGAGAAGAAGACCCGTCTGGAGCAGTTCGTCGCCGAACTGACGAAGCTCGGCGAGATCGTCATCCCGGCCTGAAAGGGACACCCGGAAGGGTGAAGCGCAGAAACAAAGCCCCGCCTTCGAGCGGGGTTTTTTTATGCGTTCATCCGGGCCGCTCCCGCTGCAACGCGGCTGGTGGCTCCCATCGGCGACTTTAGCTATTCTTCACCGTCGATCCTGTATTCATCGATGACCACGCAGCCCACGAGGAAAGACCGCTGGCATGACGTCGAAGATTGTTCCTGTCATCATGGCCGGTGGAAAGGGCACCCGACTGTGGCCGCTCTCGCGCTCTGCCGCGCCGAAGCAGTTCCTGCAGATCCTTTCCGAGCGATCGCTGTTCCAGCAGACGCTCGAGCGTGTGGGCGACCGGACGCGATACGAGCCGGCAATCGTCGTCACCAACAGCGACTTTCGCTTCATCGTCGCCGAGCAGGCGCGTACGATCGAGGCCGAGCTCGGCGACATTCTCCTGGAGCCGGTGGCGCGCAACACCGCACCGGCCCTTGCCGCAGCCGCCTTCGCAGTGCTTGGCCGCTACGGCGAAGGCGCGATCATGCAGGTGCTTGCCTCCGATCACGAGATCGACGCCGGCGTCCTCTACGAGGACTGCATCCTGAGAGCGCAGGCGGCCGCCCAGCGGGGAGAGCTGGTGACGTTCGGCATCACCCCGACCGAACCGGCCACCGGCTTCGGCTATATCGAATGCGGCGACGAGCTGGCCGAAGGCACGAACCGGGTGGCGCGCTTCGTCGAGAAGCCGGATCGGGTGAAAGCCGAGGCGATGATCGCGACCGGGCGCTATCTCTGGAACTCCGGCCTGTTCATGCTGCCCGTGACGCTCTTTCTTGACGAATTGAAGCGGTTTGCGCCGGAGGTCTTCGACGCAGCGAAGGCTGCCGTCGAAGGTGCCTACAAGGATCTCGACTTCACCCGGCTGCACGGCGAAAGTTTTGCTGCAGCACCTGATATTTCCGTCGATTATGCGGTGTTCGAAAAGACCGAGCATGCCGCCGTCGTGCCGTCGTCGTTCCCCTGGTCGGATCTCGGAAGCTGGGATGCGGTGTGGAAGACCGGACGCAAGGATGCCGACGGCAATGTCGTCACGGACCGGGCGACGGTGTCGAACACCCGCAACTCGCTGGTTCTGTCACGCGACATTCACTTGGCGGTGCAGGGTCTGGAAGACGTGGCCGTCATTGCCGGAGAGGACGCCGTCTATGTCGGGCGGCTGGACGACAGCCAGAGCGTCGGCCATATCGTCAAGGCGCTCGCCCTCTCTCCCAAAACCGCGGCGCTGACGGAAGTGCATCCGACCTCCTACCGTCCCTGGGGCGCGGTGGCCGCACTTTCCGACGGTGAGCGCTTCTCGGTGAAACGCCTACGCGTGACGCCCGGCAAGAAGATCTCGCTGCAGAAGCACCATCACCGCGCCGAACACTGGATCGTGGTACGCGGCACGGCGGAGATCACCATGGGTGGCGAGACGCGGCTGCTCCACGAGAACGAGTCGGTATTCATTCCGCAGGGCACGGTGCACCGGCTGCACAATCCGGGCAAAATCCCGCTGGAGCTGATCGAGGTGCAGACCGGTTCCTATCTCGGCGACGACGACACCGTCCGCATCGAGGACGAATTCGGCCGTAAATAGGCGCATCGCATCGTTGTCGGACGGCGAAACGAAAAATGCCCGGGCGAAACCCGGGCATTGAAGTCGGCGCATCAGGGCTGATTGGCTCAGCCGGCGACGCGCGCGCTCTCGCCCTTCTGGGCGTAGTAGTGGCCGAAGCGGTTTGCGAGGAAGGTATCGAGGCCGATGTCTTCCTGGCGAACGAAACCCTTCTGGGCGATCTTGCCTTCGGCAAGCAGATCGAGCACGGCGCAGATGCTGCCGGCGGTGGTGATCTGGATGCCGCTCTGCATGCGACCGGCAACGACGCCGCTATAGACCTTGTTGGCGTAGGTTTCCTGGATCAGGCGACCGTCGCGGAAACCCGAAACGGTGACGAAGATCACGACGACGTCCTGGGTGGTGGTCGGCAGCGAATTTTCGAAGATGTCCTTGAGGACTTCGCGGCGGTGACGCAGGCCGAGGTCGTTGAGGAGCGCCTTCATGATGGCGGCGTGACCCGGGTAGCGGATCGTCTTGTAGTTCAGCGTGCGGACCTTGCCCTTCAGCGTTTCACAAAGCGTGCCAAGGCCGCCCGAGGTGTTGAAGGCTTCGTAGGTAACGCCGTCGAGCGAGAATTCTTCGCGCTCTTCCATGGCCGGCACTTCGATCAGGTTGCTCTCAACGATCGCCTCGCAGGGCTCGATGTATTCGTTGATGACGCCGTCGGTGCTCCAGGTGAGGTTGTAGTTGAGCGCGTTCGACGGGTACTGCGGCAGGGCGCCGACGCGCATGCGTACGCTTTCCAGCGTCTGGAAACGGCTGGCGAGGTCGTTGGCGACGATCGAGATGAAGCCCGGTGCGAGGCCGCACTGCGGAATGAAGGCGGTGTTTGCCTTGGCGGCGATCGCCTTGACCTGGCGGGTGGATTCGACGTCTTCCGTGAGGTCGAGGTAATGGATGCCGGCTTCGGCAGCGGCTTCGGCGATTGCGACCGTCAGGTGGAACGGAGCCGCGCTCAGAACGGCGAACTTGCCGGAGAGAAGAGCGACGAGCGCCTTCTTGTCGCCGATGTCGACCGTCGCCGTCGTGATCGCGGCATGCTTTTCGACCTGCTCCAGCTGCTCGGCGGCGCGGTCGGCGACGCAGACGCTGTAGTCGCCGGTGTGTGCCAGCATGCGAGCGATGGTGGAGCCGATCTTGCCTGCTCCGATGACGACGATATTCTTCATTCTTTCCCCCAGGGCATGAGAACTGTTTGTGTCTCTATTGTTGTGGGAGGGGCTGTTGATTTGAAGCGCTGATGTGACTAAATCGCCTATCTAAATTCGGCAGATTGCCCAACTGGACCGACGAAATGCAGATCACGGACAAGGATCGCGAGCTCCTCGCCATCTTGAGCGAAAACGCCCGCATGCCGACGGCGACGATTGCCCGAAGGCTCGGCCTGTCGCGCACGACGGTGCAGGCCCGCATCGAGCGGCTGGAGCGCGAAGGCATCATCGCCGGCTATGGCGTGCGCCTGTCGGAAAGCTACGAGAAGGGGCTGGTCAAGGCGCATGTGCTGATCACCATTGCGCCGCGGGCGCTCTCGCGCGTGACCCCGGAACTGAGCGCCATCCGGGAAATCCAGACGCTGCATTCGGTCAGCGGCAGCTTCGACCTGATTGCCGTGGTCGCTGCGACGTCGATCAGCGAACTCGACCTGCTGATCGATCGCATCGGCGAAATCGACGGTGTCGACCGAACGCTGTCGTCGATCATCCTCTCGACGCGGATTGACCGCTAGACCGTCCTTCGGTTCGAGCGACAGGCGGTGCGATCATCAGGGCGGGCTGGCGGCCGGTGCGGATTCCTCTTTGCCCGTGCCCGTTCCGTCCGGCACCTTGGCCGGGGCGTTCCAGGCACTCGGTCCCCGAACGAAACTGCGCAGGCTGCCATCGCCATAGGCGAGCCACTTGCTGCGGTCGAAATATTGCTCGGCAATGCTCTTCGGGCGGGCACGGGCGGCCTGGTTGGCGAGGAAATTGTAGCGCTGCGTCTCCTCGTCGGATTCACGCTTGAGCTGAATGCGGCTGCCAAAGCGCTTGAGGTCGAATTCCCTCAGCGCCTGGATCTGCAAGGTGACGCTGGCCGCGTCCGCCCAGCGCACGTGATCGAGGAAGACGGATGCCGCCCGCGCCGCAGCCGTCGTCACCGCCTGGCTGTCCTCCTGGCGCTCGATGTTGAGCTTGACGCGGAACGACGAGATTTCTTCCTCGCCGCTGCCCTTGACGAAGATGAAGATCGACGAGGGTTTGTCCTCGCCCGGCCGGGGCAAGGAAATCAGCGAGGAGCATTCCCACTGGGCCCGTTCGCCGGCGCTCGATTTCCATTCGAGCTCCCGAAATCCGGCATCGCGCAACTCGTCGCAAAGCGCCTTTGGGTCGCTGCGGATGACGCGCAGGAACTGCTGCTCCGGCGTCTGCAGGTCCTGGAAGGTCCAGGCGGGCAAGACGACGCGCGGCGGCACGCGCCTCTCGCGCTTCGTGCCCGTCGTCTCGTCTGGTCTCCCTCCTTCGAGAAAGGTCGTCGGCAGGCCGAGTGCGAGCAGAAGCTTCTTCAGATTGCGTTGCTCGTTGGCGAGCAGGGCCGTCGCGACGATGGCGGTGACGATCAGCAGCAGGGCCACGATGAAGAAGCGCAGACCGGTGCTTCGGGCCGGCTTGCCGGCGGGCGTCTTGCCTTTGGCCGTGCTCATGCAGCCTCGCTCGCCCCATAATGGGCGATGAGTTGCGGAGCCTCCAGCGAAGGGCGGTCGGTCTGCCGGGTTTCCATGATCTCAGGCTAGCAAGATGTCCAAGCCTTCTTCATCCTCGAAATCCGTCGCGGCGGCAATATGCAACCGCCGATAACCGCGAGGCGACTGTTGCATCCCGACACAACGCGCCGGTGAACCATCGCCGGCGTGAACTAAAAAGTTGAAATCCGGAAGTGATTGCCTAACTAGCGTCCGCAGACATTCAAACCGGAGCGCATGTTCCTCATGACAGAGCCGACATCCGCAACGCCGTCGATCGACGTAGCACTGGTGCGCCGGCTACTCGCGGTGCAGTTTCCGCAGTGGTCGGAACTCGACATAAGGCCGATCGAACCGGGCGGTTGGGACAACAGGACGTTTCGCCTCGGCGACCGGATGACCGTCCGGTTGCCGAGCGCCGAACACTACGTTCTGCAGGTGGAAAAGGAACATCGCTGGCTGCCGCTGCTGGCGCCGCAACTGCCGCTGCCCATTCCTGTGCCTCTCGGCAAGGGCGTGCCGGGAGAGGGTTTTCCCTGGCCCTGGTCGGTCTATCGTTATCTCCCCGGGGAAACACTGGCTGCCGAGCGGGTCGACGATGTCAGGCAGGTCGCGAAGGACCTGACGCGGTTCCTGCGCGCGCTGATGCAAGCGGATGCCACTGGTGGGCCCGTGCCCGGCGATCATAATTTCCACCGCGGCGGCCCACCTGCCTTTTACGACGGGCAGACGCGCGAGGCCCTGAAGCTGCTTGGGGGCGACATCGATAGGACGGCCGCAGGGGAGGTCTGGGAGGCCGCGCTTGCCGCGCCGTTCGAGGGCGCGCCCGTCTGGTTTCACGGCGATATCGCCTGGGGTAACCTGCTGGTCGAGAACGGCAGCTTGAGCGGCGTCATCGACTTCGGCACCTCCGGTGTGGGTGATCCGGCCTGCGATCTTGCGATCGCCTGGACGTTTTTCGACGGCGAGAGCCGCGAGGTCTTCCGCGACGGCATGGCTCTCGATCACGGCGCCTGGGCCCGCGGCCGCGGCTGGACGCTGTGGAAGGCGCTGATCGTCCTTGCCGGCATGGCTGGCGCGCCGGCGAGCGAAAAGGCAAAGCAGCGCGTGGTGATCGACGAGGTGCTTGCGGATCACCGTCGCCACGGCTGAGACCGGTTGCGCGCCGGCCGGGCACCGACTTGACCCCGGCGCAAATTGCCTCTAGGTCAGGCGCACGCGGGACGACCCGCGTCGGTGTTTCGCCTGGGGACGGCCCCATTATCTCGACCGAGATATTGGAGACGATCGTACCATGCAGCCCCGTAGCCCGCGGCACGCCCGCGTGACCATTTCCTTCATCGAGCAGCCCGATCACCCCGCCGGACGCCATCGTTTCGTGGAACGATCCCGGCCGCCGATCGCTTTCCCAACATATTGAAGCGCGCAGGTGGCCGCCCGCGCGCGCCGCCGACGTTTCGTCACCAACGCACGAGGTTGATGATGGCCGGACCCATCGAACAATTTGAGATCAAGTCGCTCTTCCCGATCGCCGAAGTCGGCGGCCACCAGATCAGCTTTACCAACTCGGCCGCCTATATGGTGCTGACGATCGCGATCGCCAGCCTCTTCCTGATCCTGTCGACAAGGAGACGCGGCCTCGTGCCAAACCGGGCGCAGTCGGCGGCGGAAATCCTCTACGAGTTTGCGGCGAAGACTTTGCGCGACAATGCCGGCGAAAAGGGCATGCGCTTCTTCCCGCTGGTGTTCTCGTTGTTCATGTTCATCCTCACCGCCAACCTGATCGGCATGTTCCCCTATGCCTTCACGGTGACGAGCCATATCGCCGTCACCTTCGCGCTGGCGATGCTGGTGTTCCTGACGGTCACGCTCTACGGCCTCTACCGGCACGGTCTCGGCTTTCTCAGGCTGTTCATGCCCTCAGGCGTGCCGCTGATCCTGGCGCCGATCATTATCCCGATCGAGGTGGTCTCCTACCTCTCGCGTCCTGTCAGCCACTCGGTGCGTCTGTTCGCGGTCATGCTCGCCGGCCACATCACGCTCAAGGTTTTCGCCGGCTTCGTCGTGGGCTTGAGCGGTTTCGGCGCGCTCGGGGTCCTCGCCGCGATCATGCCGCTGCTGATGACGGTGGCGCTGACGGGGCTGGAACTGCTGATGGCCCTGATCCAGGCCTATATCTTCACCATGCTGACCTGCATGTATCTCAACGACGCACTGCATCCGAGCCACTGAGAAAAGGTATGGAGGTTCCCCGCGAAGGGAGCCTCCTTTTCATTCGGCCGTCACGCGCCGGGCTTCGTTGCGGTAGGTCCGCCAGGACGACCAGCCGAAGGCCATCAGGAACATCGCGGTCATCAGCAGCACGATGGTCGGCGCCGGCGCGCTGTCGATGAAGAAGGACAGATAGACGCCGGTAAACGACGCCGTCATCGCGACCAGCACGGCGACGATGAGCATCGCGCCCATGGTCCGGGTGATCAGGAAGGCAATGGCGCCCGGCGCGATCAGCATGGCGATGGCGAGGATCAGCCCCACCGCCTTCAACGCGCCGACGATCGTCAGCGACAGGATCGCGAGCAGTCCATAGTGAAGCCAGTTGACGGGCAGACCGACGGCCTTGGCCTGGGCCGGGTCGAAGGCATGCAGCAGGAAATCCCGCCACTTGACCGCGAGGATGCCGGCGGCCACGAGCGCGATCACGCCGGTCTCGACAATGTCCGGCCAACCAATGCCGAGCATGTCGCCGAAGAGGATGTGATCGAGGTGCACGTCGCTCTGGATCTTGGTGTAGAGCACCAGGCCGAAGCCGAACATGCCGGAGAAGACCACGCCCATGACCGTATCCTGCTTGATGCGGCTGTTCTCCTTGAGATAGCCGGTCAGCAACGCGCAGGACATGCCGGCGGCAAAGGCGCCGACGGCGAGCGGCAGGCCGACGATGTAGGAGATCACCACGCCGGGAAAGACGGCATGCGAGATCGCATCGCCCATCAGCGACCAGCCCTTCAGCACCAGGAAGCAGGAGAGCATCGCGGTCGGAATCGCCACCAATACCGAGATCAGAAGCGCGTTGCGCATGAACTCGAATTCGAACACGGCAAGCATCATGTCGAGCGAGATCATCGGCCAGCCTCCGCCGGCTCGGCGCCACGCCGGCGCGCGGCGAGAAGTCCGTGTTTCGGGGCAAAGACGAAGGCCGTCAGGAAGATCAGCGTCTGCAGCACGATGATGATGCCGCCGGTAGCGCCATCGAGGAAGTAGCTGAAATAGGCGCCGAAGAAGCTCGTCAGCGTGCCGATGGCGACGCTGATCAGGATCAGCCGCGGGAAACGGTCCGTCAGCAGGTAGGCGGTGGCGCCCGGCGTCACCACCATGGCGATGACGAGGAAAGCGCCGACGGTCTGCAGCGCCGCGACCGTACAGGCCGAAAGCAGCGTGAAGAACAGGACCTTGAGAAAGGTCGTCGGAATGCCGATCGAGCGCGCATGGCTCTCGTCGAAGAAGGTGACCATCAGGTCCTTCCACTTCGCCGTCAGAATGATCAGCGAGACGACGCCGATGATCGCCAGTTGCAGCGTGTCGGCCGGCGTGATCGCCAGGATATTGCCGAGCACGATCGTCTGGATGTTCACCGACGTCGGCGACAGCGACACCATGAAGAGGCCGAGGCCGAAGAAGGAGGTGAAGATCAGGCCGATGATCGTGTCTTCCTTGAGCCTTGTGCGCTGGTTGAGGAAGAGCATGGCGCCGGCGGCGAGCGCGCCGGAGAAGAAGGCGCCGAGCGAGAAGGGCAGGCCGAGCATGTAGGCGCCGGCGACGCCGGGCACGATCGAATGCGAGAGCGCGTCCCCGATCAGCGACCAGCCCTTGAGCATCAGATAGGAGGACAGGAAGGCGCAGACGCCGCCGACCAGCGCGCTCACCCACATGGCGTTGAGCATGTAGCCGTAGGTGAAGGGTTCGAGAAGCGTGGCGGTCATTTGCCGTTCGGCTCCGTGTTGCCTTCGGGCTTTGCCGGCTGAGCCACCATGCGGTCCTTGTCCCCATACATGACGAGCGGACGCTCGTCGTCGGTGATGACGGCAAGCTGGCGGGGATCGGCGTCGTCGTGCAGGTTTTCACCGCCGAGCACGAAGTGCCGGAGCACGCCGCCAAAGGCGAGCTCGAGGTTTTCGCGGGTAAAGGTCGTCTCGGTCGGGCCGTAGGCGAGCACGGTGTTTTTCAGCAGCACGGTGCGGTCGCAGAACTCCGGCACGCTGCCGAGATTGTGGGTCGAGACCAGCATGACCCGGCCCTCGTCGCGAAGCCCGATGAGCAGCCGGATGATCGCGTCCTCGGTCTTGACGTCGACGCCGGTGAAGGGCTCGTCGAGCAGGATGACCTTGCCGTCCTGGGCAAGGGCGCGCGCGAGAAAGACGCGCTTCTTCTGGCCGCCGGAGAGTTCGCCGATCTGGCGCTTGCGGTAGTCGCTCATGCCGACGCGGGCAAGGGCTGCCTCGACCGCCTCGTGATCGATCTTCTTCGGGATGCGCAGCATGTTCATGTGGCCATATCGGCCCATCATGACGACGTCTTCGACCAGCACCGGGAAGTTCCAGTCGACTTCTTCGGCCTGGGGCACATAGGCGACGAGGTTCTTCTTCAGCGCTTCCGGCACGGAAAGACCGAGGATCGAGATGTCGCCGCGCGACAGGCGGGCAAAGCCCATGATCGCCTTGAACAGTGTCGACTTGCCGCTGCCGTTGACGCCGACGAGTGCTGTGATCGTGCCGGTCGGGATCTCGAAGCTGGCGTCACGCAGCGCCCGCAGCCCGTTGCGGTAGGTGACGGTGGCACCCGCAACGCGGATGCCGCTCCCTGGCTCGCCGGTGGAAGGGGCTGGGCCGGAGCGCGTCTTCACCTGAAGGTTCATTGTGCAAGACCCTTGGCGATGGTTTCCGATGTGACGCGCAGCAGGTCGACATAGGTTGGAACCGGGCCGTCCGCTTCGCTCAAGGAATCAACGTAGAGCACGCCGCCGTATTTTGCACCGGTCTCGCGCGCCACTTGCTCTGCCGGGTCAGGCGAAATCGTGCTTTCGGAGAAGACGACCGGGATATGATTGGCGCGGACGGCGTCGATCACCTTGCGGACCTGCTGCGGGGTGCCCTGCTGGTCGGCGTTGATCGGCCAGAGATAGAGTTCCTTCATGCCGAAATCGCGGATCAGGTAGCTGAAGGCGCCTTCGCTCGAGACCAGCCAGCGCTTGTCTTCGGGAATCTTGGCGATCTCGGCGCGGATCGGCGCGATGGTCGCCTCGATCTTCTGCTTGTAAGCCTCGGCATTGGCCTTGTAGGTCTCGGCGTTATCAGGGTCGTACTTCACGAAAGCGTCGCGGATGTTGTCGACATAGATCAACGCGGCGGATGGCGACATCCAGGCATGCGGATTGGGCTTGCCGGAATAGGGGCCTTCGGCAATGCCCATGGGGTCGATGCCGGTCGAGACGACGACGCCGGGAACATCGTCGAAGTTCTGGAAGAACTTTTCGAACCAGCGCTCGAGGTTCAGACCGTTCCAGAGGATCAGCTTGGCGTCATGCGCCTTCAGGATATCGCGCGGCGTCGGCTGGTAGTTGTGGATCTCGGCGCCCGGCTTGGTAATCGATTCGACGATGGCTGCGTCGCCTGCGACATTCTTTGCCATGTCGGCAATGACCGTGAAGGTCGTCACTGCCTTGAACTTTTCCTGCGCAAAGCTGGCGTTCGGCGATAGCGCGATGGCTGCCACGGCTGCTGCTGCCGCCAGGATCGCGCGCCTCGTCTGATCTATCATTCTCTACTCCCAAGTGTTGACATCAACAGGAGTAGGGGAATGGTTTGCATAAGTCAATGCAAATGAGAAGCATTCGCAACTGGCACTTTTCAAACCGGACGCCCTTGGCTAGTGTACGGCCATGAAACAGAACAAGAATCGTGTCGAAGAACTGGAAGGCGTGTTGCGGGATGGCGGCGTGCGCGTGACGCGCCAGCGTGCCGCAATCCTGAAGATCCTCGCCACCGCAGAAGACCATCCGGATGCAAACGAACTGCATCGCCGGGCGAAGGAAATCGACGCCACCGTCTCGCTGTCGACGGTCTACCGGACGTTGTCAGCGCTTGAGCAACAGGGCGTGGTGCAGCGCCATGCCTTCGAGAGTGCGACCGCTCGCTTCGAGACCGCCGACGCGCCGCATCATGACCACCTGATCGATATCGACACCGGCGCGGTGATCGAGTTCCGCTCCGACAAGATCGAGCAGCTTCAGGCGGAAATCGCCGCCGAACTCGGCTATGACCTCGTGCGTCACCGGCTGGAACTCTACTGCCGCAAGCGCAAGGACTGAGGCGTCGGCAATGGCGCGCCAAACGGCGCGCGCAATCTCTTTTCTTTATCCGTAAGTGGGCTCAGCCGCGGTCGGCGATCGCGGCGGGGCTTCGCCGTGCCGGGATGGTCATGGCCGCGACCCCGACGATGACGCAGCCAAGGCCGATCCAGGCAGTGTCGGACAGCCGTTCGCCGAGAAAGAGCGCACCGATGGCAACGCCGATCGGCACGCGCAGATAGGCCTGGGCCGTGGCGCCGACCGAGCCCAGCGTCTGGATCAGCCGGAAGTAGATGGCAAAGGCAAGGGCGGTCGAGAACACGGCGAGGCCGACGAGCGCCAGCAACGACCCCGCCGATGGTGCCAGCGTCCAGGGCCTGTCGACGACGAGGCTTACCGGGATCAGCAGCGCAGCACCGGCAATCAACGATCCGGCGGCGGGCATCATCGGGTCGAGCCCCTTGAAGCCGCGACCGAAGATGGCCGCACCCGCGTAGCAGACGGTGGCGAGCACGACGGCGAGCTGCGGCAGCAACTGTTCGCCGAGCCCGCCGAAGGCCTCCATGCCGATGATCAGGCTGATGCCGGTCATGCCGGCGAGGATGCCGACGAGCTTGCGGGCCGTGACCGCCTCGTGGCGGGTGATCAGCGCCGTCATCAGGAAGGCAAAGATCGGCGTCGTTGCATTGAGGATCGAGGCGATGCCGGCATCGATCGTCTGCTCGGCCCAGGCGATCAGCGTGAAGGGCACGACGCTGTTGAGGCAGGCCTGGAACAGGAAGCGCCGCCAGGTTGCCGCGTCACGCGGCAGGCTGAGGCCGCGCCAGCGCAGAACGGCAAGAAGAAGCGTGCCGGCAATCAGGGTGCGGGCGGCAATCAGCGTGACCGGCGGAATGGTCTCGATGCCGATCTTGATGAAGGTGTAGGAGGCGCCCCAAAGCGTTGCGAGCGCCAGAAGCAACAGGAGTTCGAGGGAGAGGTTGATCTTGGCCATCGGGGTCGCATCCTTGCGTCGTCATTGTTGCCATCGTTCTAGCGCGACGCCGGCGGCGGATGCTTCGTTGGTGGTCGAAGTATCGGGATCTTGCCGTGTGAAAAGCGAAACCCCGGCTTTCGTGGGAAAGCCGGGGTTTCGCGATTGCAAAGGGTTCAATGGCTGTCGGCAAGCTTGGCAGCATTGACGCTGGCTGTGCTTTCGAACCTGAGACCGTTGAAGAAGGCGTTGAGCACGACCGCCGAGATCGAGGCAAGCACGATGCCGGACTCGATGATCGGGTGGATCGCATGCGGCAGCCAGATCAGGAAGTTCGGCGCGATCAGCGGGATCAGGCCGAAGCCGACCGAGACGGCGACCACGAAGAGGTTGTTGCGCGATGACTTGAAATCGACGGTCGACAGGATGCGCACGCCGGTGGCCGCGACCATGCCGAACATGACCAGGCCGGCGCCGCCGAGCACGAAGGTCGGAACCGCTTCGACGAGTGCGCCCATCTTCGGGATCAGGCCGAGCGCGATCATGATGACGCCCCCCATCACGCAGACGTAGCGGCTCTTGACGCCTGTGACGCCGACAAGGCCGACATTCTGCGAGAAGCTCGTATAGGGGAAGGTGTTGAACAGGCCGCCGATCATGGTGCCGAGGCCATCGACCCTGAGGCCGGCCGTCAACTGCTGCCGCGAGACTTCGCGGTTGGTGATTTCGCCGAGTGCCAGGAACATGCCGGTCGATTCGATCATGACGACGATCATCACCAGCGACATGGTGGCGATCAGCACCGGATCGAAGATCGGCATGCCGAAGCGCAGCGGCGTGACGACGGCAAACCAGCCGGCATCGGCCACCCGGTCGAAATGCATCATGCCGAGTGCTGCGGCGACGACGCAGCCGACGACGACGCCGGTCAGTACCGCGATGTTGCTGATCAATCCGCGGCCGAAGCGGGCAATCACGAGAATGGAGAGGAGCACGAAGCCGGCAAGCGCAATGTGGCTCGGCTCGGCGTAGAGCGGGTTCGGCACGCTGGCGCCAAGCACCAGGCCATCCGGAACCGCCGGGCCTCCGGTGGCCGCGGCCTTCTTGAGCTCCGCCAGCCATTCCGCATGGGTCGGATCGACGAGCTTGGGTGCGGTCGGGCCGAAGGGATTGCCGAAGATCCAGTTCACGCCGACGCGCATCAGCGAAACGCCGATGACGAGAATGATCGTGCCGGTGACCACAGGGGGGAAGAACCTCAGGAGCCGGCCCATGACCGGGGCAAGCAGCAGCGCGACGAGGCCGGCGCCGATGATGGCGCCGAAGATCATCCGGGCACCCTCCTGTCCAGGCGTCATCGCTGCCATCGACACCATCGGGCCGACCGAGGCGAAGGTGACGCCCATCATGACCGGAAGCCGGATGCCGATGCTGCGGCCGACGCCCAGCGACTGGATGATGGTGACGAGGCCGCAAACGAAAAGATCGGCCGAAATCAGAAAAGCGACGTCCTGAGGGCTGAGCTGCAAGGCGCGGCCGACGATCAGGGGTACGGCGACGGCGCCACCATACATGACAAGGACATGCTGTAGCCCGAGGGTCGCAAGCCTGCCCACGGGCAGCCTTTCGTCCACGGGGTGTATGCTGGAAACGTCGCTCATGGTTCCTCCTCCCATTGCATCGACCAGTCCGGCCCCCCGTCCTCCAACAGGGGAACCGCTATCTTCGGTTGTCGAGACAGAATGTCGCAAGTCTTGCCGGAACGAAAACACTTTCCGGATTCCGGGGGGAATTGTCGAGGGATGATTGGGGCGGGAAAGGTCCGGATTTGACCGTCGAACGGCTCTGACCGGGCAGGTCTTGCCGAAGAAAGCCCCAAGGCGTGGCGAAGAACGAGGTGATCCTAGCAACGATGCAACGTTGCTGCAATGCGAAACGACGATGGTTCGTCGCGCCGGGTGCGAAGGTTCCGCCACGGTTCGTTTGGGATCATGTCGATGAAATCTTGCAGATTGGCCTTTTCATCTCCCGGTCGTGCGCTTCTCGCGCTGCTGATCGTTCTCTGGCCGGCGGTTGCCGGGGCGAGCGGCGTGAGCTTCCAGGGGCAATGGCAGCAGGTGGTCTCCGGCGCCGGTGACTGCGAGAGCTGCTCGGTCGAGATCCGGCGGAACGGCCCCGTGCTCAAGGTGACGGGCAGGGACGGATGGTTCGCGGTGACCCATCTCGGCCGGGTCGAGGGTTCGAGTGCCGAAGGCATCGGTCGCTGGAACGAGGATGGCGCCAGCCTTTATCGCGGCAAGCCTTTCGACATCCGCATCACGATCGTTGACGAGCATCTCTACATGGACATGAGCGTGCGGATGGATGACGGCTCGACGCAGGCCATCAGGGCAATCTTCGACAAGCGCCGGTTAGAGAAGTCCGGGCGCCTGCGGCTTGCCCACATGTAGGCGTGGTCGGGCTCTCGCGCATGCTGGCAAAGAAATACCGGGGCCGTTGCCGACCCCGGTGCCGCATCTCCTGAAAGGAAAAGGCCGCCCGGTTTGGGGCGGCCTTCCTGTTACTTCTGCCAGCTCTTGACCAGATCGTCGTAGTTGACGGTCTGCGGCTTTTCCTTCTCGTTCTCGATCTTCAGCTGCGGAGCGAGGTTGCCCTTGGAAACGGCGTCCTTGTTCCAGTACTCGAGATCGTGCTCTTCGGCGAGCTTCGGACCGATGTCGCCCTGAACGCCCGAGCGTTCGAGACGGGAGAGAACCTTCTCCTGCTCCGCGCACAGCGAGTCCATGGCTTCCTGAGCGGTCTTGGCACCCGAGGATGCATCGCCGATCGCCTGCCACCACAGCTGAGCCAGCTTCGGATAGTCAGGAACGTTCGTACCGGTCGGCGACCACTGCAGGCGGGCCGGCGAACGGTAGAACTCGATCAGACCGCCGAGCTTCGGCGCGCGGTCCGTGAAGCTCTTGTGGTCGAGCGTCGACTGGCGGATGAAGGTGAGGCCGACATGGCTCTTCTTCACGTCGACAGTCTTCGAGGTGACGAACTGCGCATAGAGCCAGGCGGCCTTGGCGCGGTCGTCAGGCGTGGACTTCAGCAGCGTCCAGGAACCGGCGTCCTGGTAACCGAGCTTCATGCCGTCCTTCCAGTAGACGCCATGCGGGCTCGGAGCAAAACGCCACTTCGGCGTGCCGTCCTCGTTGACAACAGGAAGACCCGGCTTCACGAAGTCGGCGGTGAACGCCGTGTAGGTGAACATCTGCTGGGCGACTTCGCCCTGCGACGGAACCGGGCCGGATTCCGAGAAGGTCATGCCCTGGGCGGCAGCCGGAGCGTAAGCCTTCATCCAGTCGAGGTACTTCTGGATGGAGTAGACGGCAGCCGGGCCGTTGGTGTCGCCACCGCGGGCAACGCAGGAACCGACCGGACGCGAGTTCTCGTCGACCTTGATGCCCCACTCGTCGACCGGCTTGCCGTTCGGGATGCCCTTGTCGCCGTTGCCGGCCATCGACAGCCAGGCGTCGGTGAAGCGCCAGCCGAGCGACGGGTCCTTCTTGCCGTAGTCCATGTGGCCATAGACCTTCTTGCCGTCGACTTCGCGGCCGGTGAAGAACTCGGCGATGTCTTCGTAAGCGGACCAGTTGACCGGAACGCCGAGGTCGTAGCCGTACTTCGCCTTGAAGTCCGCCTTGTTCTTCTCGTCGTTGAACCAGTCGTAGCGGAACCAGTAGAGGTTCGCGAACTGCTGGTCGGGCAGCTGGTAGAGCTTACCGTCCGGTGCTGTCGTGAAGGACTTGCCGATGAAGTCGTCGATGTCGAGGTTCGGGTTGGTGACGTCCTTGCCTTCATTGGCCATGAAGTCGGTCAGGCTGCGGGCCTGCTGGTAGCGCCAATGGGTACCGATCAGATCCGAGTCGTTGATATAGGCGTCATAGACGTTCTCGCCCGACTGCATCTGCGTCTGCAGCTTTTCGACGACGTCGCCTTCGCCGATCAGGTCGTGGGTGATCTTGATGCCGGTGATGTCGGAGAAGGCCTTGGCCAGCGTCTTCGATTCGTATTCATGGGTGGTGATCGTTTCGGAAACGACCTTGATTTCCATGCCGGCAAAGGGCTTCGCCGCATCGACGAACCACTGCATTTCGGCTTCCTGGGCCGCGCGGTCGAGCGAGGACATGTCGCCGATCTCGCTGTCGAGGAACTTCTTGGCTTCGTCCATGCCGGCAAAAGCGCTGCCGGTGAATGCCAGCAGCATAGCTGCCGTCGTAGTCAAAAGATGCCGTCGCATAATTCCCTCCCTTAGGTTTGCGAATGCGGTTCTTTGGCTTTCGAGGGGTCGCTGGTTTAGCGGCCCCTCAAATCGGTTCGCCTCAGACGTAGCGGAAGACGCCGACGGCATAGACCAGGGAGAGCGCGAGCGCCCACCACAGGTTCTGCCCACCGACGAAGCCGAGCCATGCGAGGTGAATGAAGGCGCTGCCGAGCAGCGACACGAAGAGGCGATCGCCCCGTGTCGTCTCGAAGCGCAGGATGCCGACGCGCGGGTTGCCACCGGGCGAGGCATATTCCCAGACCGCCATCATCGACAGCAGTGCGAAGATCGTCAGGAAGAACATGGCCGACGGAAACGACCAGGCCATCCAGCCACCGGGGATGAGCGGCGCGAACCAGTCGCGCGCGCCGTCCTTGATCGGCAGCATGCTGAAGAGCAGCCCCGCAACGGTGGCGTAGACGACGAGAACGGCGGCAAACGGCAGCTGCCAGCGGGCCTTGCGAACGGGTTGAGCGGTCATCATACCCTCCCCAGGGCAAAGCCCTTGGCGATGTAGTTGCGAACGAAATAGATCACCAATGCCCCCGGGATGATGGTGAGCACACCGGCCGCGGCGAGCACACCCCAGTCGAGACCGGAGGCGGAAACCGTGCGGGTCATGGTGGCGGCGATCGGCTTGGCGTCCGTGGTCGTCAGCGTGCGGGCAAGCAAGAGTTCGACCCACGAGAACATGAAGCAGAAGAAGGCGGCGACACCGATGCCGGAGGCGATCAGCGGCATGAAGATCTTCACGAAGAAGCGCGGGAACGAGTAACCGTCGATGTAGGCGGTTTCGTCGATCTCCTTCGGCACGCCCGACATGAAGCCTTCCAGGATCCAGACGGCGAGCGGCACGTTGAACAGGCAGTGTGCAAGCGCCACTGCGATGTGCGTGTCGATCAGGCCGAAGGCCGAATAGAGCTGGAAGAAGGGCAGCGCGAAGACGGCCGGCGGCGCCATGCGGTTGGTCAAGAGCCAGAAGAACAGGTGCTTGTCGCCGAGGAAGCGGTAGCGCGAGAAGGCATAGGCCGCCGGCAGCGCTGCCGTCACCGAGATCACCGTGTTCATGACCACGTAGATGATCGAGTTGATGTAGCCGTTGTACCAGGAGGGATCGGTGAAGATCACCTCATAGTTCCGGAGCGTCGGATTGACCGGCCAGAGCGAGAAGGTGCTGAGGATCTCGCTCGTTTCCTTGAAGCTCATGTTGACGAGCCAATAGATCGGCAGGAGCAGGAAGACGATGTAGATCGTCGGCACCAGCCAGGAAAGGCGTTCGGTAAGCGGTTGTTTTTGCATTTTGTTTCTCCTCCCGCCTTTGTCAGCCCTGCGCGTCGCTCGTGGTCATCACGGTGTAGAAGATCCACGAGAGCAGCAGGATGATGAGGAAGTAGATGATCGATAGCGCTGCCGCCGGACCGAGGTCGAACTGGCCGATGGCCGTCTTGACGAGGTCGATCGACAGGAAGGTGGTCGAGTTGCCCGGGCCGCCGCCGGTGACGACGAAGGGCTCGGTGTAGATCATGAAGCTGTCCATGAAACGCAGCAGGAAGGCGATCAGCAGAACGCGCTTCATCTTCGGCAACTGGATGTAGCGGAACACCGACCAGCGCGAAGCGCCGTCGATCTTGGCCGCCTGGTAATAGGCGTCGGGGATCGAGACGAGGCCGGCATAGCAGAGCAGCACGACGAGGCTCGTCCAGTGCCAGACGTCCATGACGATCAGCGTGACCCAGGCGGCAACGGGGTTCTGCACGTAGTTGTAGTTGATGCCGATCGCTTCGAGCGTGCGGCCGAGCAGGCCGATGTCGACGCGGCCGAAGACCTGCCAGATGGTGCCGACGACGTTCCACGGGATCAGGAGCGGGAGCGCCATCAGGACGAGGCACACCGGCACGCCGAGACCCTTCTTCGGCATGTTGAGCGCGATGATGATGCCGAGCGGGATTTCGATGGCGAGAATGATCGCCGAGAAGATCAGGTTGCGGCTGAGCGCGTCCCAGAAGCGGTCGGAGGTCAGCACCTGGACGTACCAGTCGGTGCCGGCCCAGAAGAACTGGTTGTTGCCGAAGGTGTCCTGGACCGAATAGTTGACGACGGTCATCAGCGGGATGACGGCCGAGAAGGCGACCAGCACGAGGACCGGCAGCACCATGAACCAGGCCTTGTTGTTCCAGGTTTTCTCCATGGTCAGGCCTCCTCGCCGACGCGCCAGGAATCGGCGTAGATGTTGATGGCTTTCGGATCGAAGGTGACGCGCGGTTCGGCGGGGATCTCACCGTCTTCATCGACGATGATCGAGATCGGCTGGTCGGCAAAACGGGCGCGCACGATCTTGTGGCGGCCGATATCCTCGACCTTGGTGATCGCGACCGGCATGCCTTCGCGACCGAGCGAGACGAATTCCGGGCGGATACCGAGCTCGGTCTTGGCGCCGGCCTTGACCTTGGGCTGGAAGGTGAGGCCCAATTTCTCGCCGCCGATCGTCGCCGTGCCGCCGTCGAGCTTGACCGGCAACACGTTCATGCCCGGCGAGCCGATGAAGTAGCCGACAAAGGTGTGGCGCGGGCGCTCGAAGAGCTCTGCCGGCGTGCCGATCTGCACGATCTGGCCGTCATACATGACGACGACCTTGTCGGCGAAGGTCAGTGCCTCGGTCTGGTCGTGGGTGACGTAGACCATGGTGAAGCCGAACTGCTTGTGCAGCCGCTTGATCTGCGAGCGCAGCACCCATTTCATTTCCGGGTCGATGACGGTCAGCGGCTCGTCGAACAGGATGGCGCTGACGTCGTTGCGCACGAGGCCGCGACCGAGCGAGATCTTCTGCTTCTGGTCGGCGGTAAGTCCGCGAGCCGTCTTCTTCGCCCAGCCGCCAAGGCCGATCATTTCGATCGTTTCCTTGACGCGGCGGTCGACCTCGGCCTCCGGCACATGCCGGTTGCGCAGGGGGAAGGCGAGATTGTCGTAGACCGTCATCGTGTCGTAGATGACCGGGAACTGGAACACCTGGGCGATGTTGCGTTCCTGGGTCGACAGATGCGTCACGTCCTTGCCGTCGAAGAGGATCTCTCCTTCGGACGGATTGATCAGGCCGGAGATGATATTGAGCAGGGTGGTCTTGCCGCAGCCGGAGGGACCGAGCAGCGCATAGGCGCCGCCGTCGTTCCACTCGTGGTGCACTTCCTTCAGCGCGTAGTCGTTTTCCGACTTCGGCTTGGCGCCATAGGCGTGGCGGATATGGTTGAGATTGATGCGTGCCATGTTTTCCTCCCAGCGCCCCCTTTAGGCCGCGCCGCCGATGGCGCGTCCGTCCGGCCCGAAGGCCATGAGGTGGCGGGTATCGACGAAGACATCCAGGGTCGCGTCGGGTTCGATGTCGTGAATGCCCGGCGCCAGCATCACCCAGCGCGCATTGGCAAAGCCGACGTGAATGAAGCTTTCCGAGCCGGCGATCTCGGAGATTGCGGTCTTGACGGTGAGCGCATCGCCGCCGCCATGCGGGCGGTCGAACGAAATATGGTGCGGCTGGAAGGCGACGGTGCAGGGGCCGTCGGCGATGCCAGCCAGATGCGTGGGCACCGTCAGCACCGGCTTGCCGTCGAGCGTGAAGGCCGCGCCCGACTTGACCAGTTCGATGCAGTTGAGCGGCGGATCGGCAAAGGTGCGGGCGGTGATCAGGTCAACCGGGCGACGATAGACGTCGATCGTCCTGCCGAACTGGGTGATGCGGCCCTGGCTGAGGGCTGCGGTGTTGCCGCCAAGAAGCAGCGCTTCCGACGGCTCGGTCGTCGCATAGACGAAGATCGCGCCGGAGGCCGAAAAGATCTTCGGCAGTTCCTCGCGCAATTCCTCGCGCAGCTTGTAATCGAGGTTGGCGAGCGGTTCGTCGAGCAGCACGAGATCGGCATTCTTGACGATCGCGCGGGCAAGTGCGGTGCGCTGCTGCTGGCCGCCCGAGAGGTTCAGGGGCGTGCGGTCGAGATAGGGTGTCAGCTTCAAGAGATCGGCGGCCTTGCGCACTTCGCGGTCGATCGTGGCGGCGTCGGCGCCGCTGATGCGCATCGGCGAGGCGATGTTCTCATAGACCGTCATCGCCGGATAGTTGATGAACTGCTGGTAGACCATGGCGACCGAGCGCTTCTGCACCGGCAGGCCGGTGACGTCGGCACCGTCGAAAATGAGCGAACCGGAGGCGGGCTTGTCGAGGCCGGCCATCAGCCGCATCAGCGACGTCTTGCCGGAAAGGGTCGGGCCGAGCAGAACGTTCAGCGACCCCCTCTCCAGCACCAGGTCGGTCGGGTAGATATGCGTCTCCCCGCCCACGACCTTGGATATCTTCTTCATTTCAAGCATTGAATTCTCCACCCAGCCCTAAGGCAGTCCGAGCGTTTTCCACCCCAGCGCGGAAACGCTCTATCTCATCGGTCTTCTGCATTTCCGGACGCGGGCGCCCGTGTAAATGCACTGCATGCGAGCGCTCTCAGGCGGCTGCGTTGGCCGCGCCCCGCATGTATTCCTCCAGCGCTACCGCCTCGCCCGGCGTCAGCTTCAATCCCAGCTTCGTGCGCCGCCACAGCACGTCCTCGGCGTGCCGTGCCCATTCCTGCGTCATCAGCCACTTGACCTCGGCCTCGTAGAGGTCGGCGCCGAAATGGTGGCCAAGAGCGGCCTCGTTCGACGCCGAACCGAGTAGCGCGGCGGCGCGCGTGCCATAGAGGCGCACGAGGCGACGCGCATGCTGCGGCGAAAGGAAGGGATATTGCTTCTGCAGTCTTGCGACTTCGTCGCCGTAGCCCTGGGCAGGAAAATCACCGCCCGGAAGCCTGGAGCCGGCCGTCCATTTCGACCCCTTGACGCCGATCGCCTCGCCGATCTTTTCGAGGGCGGACTCGCCGAGACGGCGATAGGTCGTGAGCTTGCCGCCGAAGACGTTGAGCAGCGGTGCCGCACCCTTGTCGCCCTCGACCCGCAGCACGTAGTCGCGCGTTGCTTCCTGCGCCTTGCTGGCGCCATCGTCGTAAAGCGGGCGAACGGCCGAATAGGTCCAGACGATATCGTCCTTCGTCACCGGCTCGAGGAAATACTCGCTCGCGGCCTGGCAGAGATAATCGACCTCGGTGTCGCTGATGCGCACATCGGCCGGGTTGCCGGTATAGTCGCGGTCGGTGGTGCCGATCAGCGTGAAATCTTCTTCGTAAGGGATGGCGAACATGATGCGGCCATCCGGGTTCTGGAAGAAGTAGGCGCGCGGATCGTCGAACTTCTTCTTCACGACGATATGGCTGCCCTGCACGAGGCGGACATTGTGCACATCGTTCTTGCCGAGTGCGCCCGAGAGAACCGCGTCGACCCAGGGGCCGGCAGCGTTGATGAGCATGCGGGCCTTGAGCGTCTTGCGTTCGCCGGTTGCCTGGTTTTCGGTTTCGATCGTCCAGAGGGCGCCGTCGCGCCGTGCCGAGACGACGCGGGTGCGCGCCATGATCACGGCGCCGCGGTCGGCAGCGTCGCGGGCGTTGAGCACCACCAGGCGGGCGTCGTTGACCCAGCCGTCGGAATATTCGAACGCCTTGTTGAACAGGCGCTTCAGCGGCTTGCCGGCGGGATCGCGGTTCATGTCCAGCGTCGCCGTTGCCGGCAGCAGCTTGCGGCCGCCAATATGATCATAAAGGAAGAGGCCGAGGCGGATCAGCCAGGCCGGGCGCAGGCCGCCCTTGTGATAGGGCAGTACGAAGCGCATCGGCCAGATGACGTGCGGCGCCATCGCCCACAGCACTTCGCGCTCCATCAGCGCTTCGCGCACGAGGCGGAATTCGTAATGTTCGAGGTAGCGCAAGCCGCCGTGAATGAGCTTGGTGGAGCCGGAGGACGTGCCGGAGGCGAAATCGTTCATTTCGGCCAGGGCGACCGAGTATCCACGGCCGACCGCGTCGCGCGCGATGCCGCATCCGTTGATGCCGCCGCCGATGACGAAGACGTCGTAGATTGCCTGCTCTGACACTGCTGTTTCCCCTCCACATTTCGCGATGCACAAATTGATGCATCAGCGAAAGTGAAATCAGTTAAAACGAAAACATATCGAATGTCAAACGAATGCACTGCGAATCTTAAGGGGTGTCTAAATCTCCGGCTTCAGGCGTCGGTTTCGATCAGGCGAACATCCTGTTCGACACAGATTTTCCTGACATTTTCGAGCGTGCAGCGATCGGTGATGAAGGTTTGAACCTGCGATATATGGCCGATGCGAACAGGCGCGGTTCTTTCGAACTTTGTCGAGTCGGAAACCAGGATGACATGGCGGGCATTGGCGATGATCGCCTGGGCGACTTTCACTTCGCGAAAATCGAAATCGAGCAGGGCCCCGTCATGGTCGATCGCCGACGCGCCAATGACAGCGAAGTCGACCTTGAACTGCTTGATGAAGTCGACGGCGGCCTCGCCGACGATGCCGCCGTCCGAGCCGCGCACAACGCCGCCGGTGATCACCACCTCGATCGAGGGGAAGACGCGTAAGCGGTTGGCGACATTGATGTTGTTGGTGATGACCATCAGTTCCTTGTGGTCGAGCAGAGCCTCGCCCACGGCTTCGGTCGTCGTGCCGATGTTGATGAAAAGCGACGCGTTGTCGGGGATGAGCTCGGCGGCGGCCTTGCCGATTGCCTGTTTCTCCAGTGCCGCGATCTGGCGGCGGGCGTCGTATTTGACGTTTTCCTTGCCGCTCGGGAAGATGGCACCGCCATGAATGCGGTTCAGGATCTTGGCGTCGCAGAGATCGTTCAGGTCCTTTCGGATGGTTTGCGGCGTGACGGAAAAGCGCTGCGCCAGCTCCTCGACCAGCACCCGACCCTCGCTTTTTGCCAGTTCCAGGATCTCCTCCTGCCGACCGGTCAAATACATTCCGTCCTCCCCATTTTCGTTTTGTTTCATAATATGCAAAAACGAAAGCCGTGCAATTTCAGAATCGGCGTTTGCGGCGAAATCGCTTTCGCAGCGAGGCCAGGGTGTCGGCGCGCGTTGCATTCGCTACGGCGATAGGCGACCCTGCCTCAGGAGTGAAGAGGGGAAAGACATGTTTCATCCGGCCTTGTTCAAGGGCATGACCGTCGTAATCACCGGTGCCGGGCGCGGCATCGGGCTGGAGGTTGCCCGCCAGTTCCTGGATTGCGGCGCGCATGTGCTCGTCCATGCCGGCCGGTCGATCGGCGACCTGCCCGATTTTCTCGAAACGGCGGCGACGGAAGGGCGGGCCTATGTGGCGACAGCGGACTTTCTCGCGCCGGATGGTGTCGAGGGGCTCGCCGATGTCGTGCGCAGCCGGTTCGAGAGTGTCGATATCCTGATCAACAATGCCGGCACGATGGTCGGCCGCTTCCCGGCGGCGGAACTGACCGACGAGCAGTACCAGACCGTCGTCCAGCTCAACCAGACCGCCGTCGTCGAGATGACGCGGGCGATGCTGCCGCTGTTGCGCAAGGGTACGCACCCGGCGATCGTCAACACGGTGTCGATCTCGGCACTGACCGGCGGCAGCGCCGGGTCGTCGATCTATTCGGCGACGAAGGCCTTCGTCTCCACCTATTCCAAGGCCTTGGCGCGGGAACTTGCGCCCGAGGGCATCCGGGTCAATTGTGTTTCGCCGGGCACGATCACCACCGACTTCCACGAGCGCTACTCGTCGCCGGAGAAGCTGGAGGCGACCCGCAAGACCATTCCGCTCGGGCGGCTCGGGACTGCGGAAGACTGCGCGCCGGTCTATCTCTTCCTCGCCTCGTATGCCTTGTCGGGCTACATCACCGGTCAGGTGCTGGAAGTGAATGGCGGGCAGCTGATTGCATGAGTGCGTGTTCAGCGTCGCCCCTCATCCGCCTGCCGGCACCTTCTCCCCGCAGGCGGGGAGAA
>NZ_JTLA01000008.1:0-16175 GCF_000799055.1 Ensifer sp. ZNC0028 | reverse complement strand
GCAAGACCTGCGACATCAAGGACCCGAACCAGAACATCAACTGGGTGCCGCCCCAAGGCGGCGAAGGCCCGGTCTATCCGAACATGTGATGTTCGGGAGGCGGGCCGCACGGATCGCCGCAAGGAATGGCGGCGAAGGTCCGGTCTATCCGAACATGTAAGGGCGCTTCCGCCCTCAGACAGCGGGCTGGCCGCGAGCGCAGCCTTCATTGCCGCCAAGTGAGAGACGTATCCATGCAAGAGCCGACTGACGTAACCAACCCCGCACTCAACCAGTGGATCGACGAGGTTCGATCCCTGTGCGAACCGGATCAGGTCCATGTCTGCGACGGCAGCGATGCGGAGTATCGACGTCTCTGCAAGACCCTTGTCGCCGCCGGCACCTTTATCCCGCTGAACGAAACGAAGCGCCCGAACTCGTTCCTCTGCCGCTCCGATCCTGGCGATGTCGCCCGGCTCGAACATCGCACTTTCGTGTGCACGGCCGACCGGGACGACGCGGGCCCGACCAACAATTGGGCCGATCCGGCCAGCATGCGCGCCGATCTTTCGCAGCTGTTCAAAGGATCGATGCGCGGGCGGACCATGTATGTGATCCCGTTCTCCATGGGGGAGTCCGGCTCGAAGCTGGCGATGATCGGGGTCCAGATCACCGATTCCGCCTATGTGGCCGTCAGCATGAAGCTGATGGCGCATATCGGTCTGCCTGTCCTTCGCGCGCTTGGCGCGGGCGAATTCGTGCGCTGCCTGCACTCGGTCGGGGCGCCGCTTGCACCTGGCGATCGCGATGTGCCGTGGCCCTGCAACGCGGAGCACAAATACATTGTCAGCTTCCAGGACGATGGCTCGATCGCATCCTTCGGTTCCGGCTACGGCGGCAATGCGCTTCTTGGCAAGAAGTGCCTGGCGCTGCGGACCGCCTCGCTGAAGGGGCGAAAGGAAGGGTGGCTTGCCGAGCACATGCTGATCATGGGCGTGGAGGATCCCGCAGGCAGAACCACCTATGTCGCCGCTGCCTTTCCATCTGCCTGCGGCAAGACCAATTTCGCCATGCTTCTGCCGCCCGAGGGTTTTGCGGGATGGAAGGTCAAGACGGTCGGCGACGACATCGCCTGGATCCGGCCGGATGCGGACGGCAAGCTGCGGGCCATCAATCCGGAAACAGGCTTCTTCGGGGTTGCTCCGGGCACCAACGAGAAGACCAATCCCAACATGATGGCGGCGATTGCGCGCGATACCATCTTCACCAATTGCGCGCTCACGCCCGATGGCGACGTCTGGTGGGAGGGGTTGACGGAGGAGGCGCCGCCGGCGCTGGTGGATTGGCGCGGGCTCGACTGGACGCCTGAGGCCGGTCGCCCGGCTGCGCATCCGAATGCCCGCTTCACCGTTTCGCGCGACCGCTGCCCGAGCGTGGATCCATCGGCCGCGGACCCCGCCGGGGTGCCGATCTCGGCCTTCGTCTTTGGCGGGCGGCTCTCCCACACCTTTCCGCTCGTTTTTGAGGCAAGGGACTGGCGCGAGGGCGTCTACTGGGCGGCAACGCTCGGGTCCGAAGCGACGGCGGCGGCCGAAAACCAGGCCGCCACCCGGCGCGATCCCTTCGCGATGCTGCCCTTCTGCGGCTACAACATGGCCGACTACTTTGCCCATTGGCTGTCTCTCGGCGACCGGCTTGTGAACACGCCGGCGATCTTCCGCGTCAACTGGTTCCGGCGCGACGCGGACGGCGCATTTCTCTGGCCGGGCTTCCGGCAAAACATGCGCGTGCTCAAATGGATCGTTGAGAGGACGGAGAACACCGGCGGCGGAGACGCGTCGTCGATCGGCCTTGTGCCGGGCTACGACGACCTCGACTGGGATGGCCTCGACTGCGACCGCCAAACCTTCGACGCGCTGATGAAGATCGATCCGGCCGAAGTCGCCAAGGAGCTGCAAAGCCACGACGCCTTGCTGCAGTCCTTCGGCCAACGATTGCCGCCAGAGCTTTCCGCGACTAGGCGCGCCTTGCTCGATGGACTGGATGGGGCGTCGGATCGAGCCTGAGTGCTTTGGCTCTGCCCGTTAGTCGGCGCTGCCGGGTGCTCAGCCGTCGAGCAGCGCCACATATTCGGGGTGTTTGGCGGCAAAGGCGGCCATGAAGGGACACTTGGCAATGACGCGGGCGTTTTGTGCGCGAAGAATGTCGAAGACGCCGGTTGCAAGCCGGGTGCCGATCCCTTGCCCCGACAGGGCGTGCGGCACTTCCGTGTGCGTGAGAACGACCCGGCCATCCTCCAGCCGATAGTAGGCAACGGCGATCTCGTCGCCGATCGGCAGTTCAAACCGAGACGCCTGAGTGTTGTCGACGACTTGTTCGACCAATTCGATGCCTACCTTCCCACAACCGTTATCTGCTGCCGTGGCTGTGCCCTGGACTATAGGAGGAACGATCCATCCGCGCGACCACTCTGTCGCGCGAATGCGCAGTTCTACGGTCTCAGAGCGCCCGGCCGCCATCTACCTGGATGATGTGGCCGGTTGAGAAACCGAGCAGCGTTGCGCTCGCCAGGATGGCGGCGGCGATGTCGTCGACTTCGCCGATGCGGCCGAGCGGGGTCGAGGCCGCGACCTTCTCGTTGAAGTCCGAGCCGCGCCCGGGAACGAATTGCGTGTCGACGACACCAGGAGAAATCGCAAGCACCCGGATCTCCGGGGCGAGAACGCGGGCGAGCGCCTTGGTCATCACGTCGATGCCGGCCTTGGCGGCGCAGTAGGCGATGTTCGAGCCGACGCCGGTGAAGGCGGCGATCGACGAGATGGAGACGACGAGCCCGTCGCCGGACTTCTTCAGAAGCGGAGCGAAGGCGCGGATCGCTGCGAACTGGCTGCGCCAGTTCACCTTGAAAATGTCGTCGATCAGCTCATCCGTCAGCGCGTCGAGATCCCGGTGGGCGATGGGCTTGGTGAAGCCTGCGGCATTGACCAGCACATCGAGCTTGCCGAATTTCTGTTCGATGGTGCGGGCAAGGTCGCCAAGGGCGCTGGAATTCGTGATGTCGACAGCATATCGGGCATGACGTTCTGCGTTCGCAAGCGAAGAAATTACCGCGTCCGCGCTTGTGGCCCCCTGTTCGCCCGGCATGTGGGTGACGAGCACGGTCGCTCCGGCGTCTGCAAACAGCCGCCCTGTCGCCGCGCCGATCGCGCCGTTTCCGCCGATGACGAGAACTGTCTTTCCAACCAAGGACCGCGGATACGCCATAAGTTCCTCCCTCTTGACGTGATGTCTTTCGACCGGCGGAAGCGTCCGCCCGGCAATTTGACGATTGATCGATGCGACCTTAAGGCAATCGATTGCATGAAACAATAGGCAAACGATTGCATGAATGCGGCTGACGAACGCCCGCACAGGGAGGTTCGCAGGGGAAGGCGGTTCGAGAGGCGACCGAAGCCGCCGAACCCTGATGAATTTTCGGCTAGGGGACTGTCAGCGCTTCGGCGCTGCCACCGGGCCGGTGCTTTCGCGCTCCAGCAGTTCCACCGGCAGCACGGTCTCGAGCGGGATGTCGTCGTCCGCGCCGGCGTGCATCAGCCGCAGCAGGATCGATGCGGCGGTGATGCCCGCATCATATTGTTGAATGCGGACGGTCGTGAGCCTCGGACGCGCCAGTTGCAGGAACGGCATGTCGTTGAAGCCGCTGACGGAAATGTCCGACGGACAGTCGAGGCCGTTTTCCCGCAAGACGTCGATGCAGCCAAGCGCAAGGCGGTCGTTTGCACAGAGCACGGCGGTGAAATTGTGTCCGGATGCCAGCAGCTCGCGCGTGCAGCGGGCGCCTTCGTCCTCGTCAAAGCGCATGGCGGTGACGATGAGCTGCGGGTCTATGTCGATCGACATTCTCTCGGCGGCATTGCGAAAGGCGGCCAGGCGCAATTGCCCGGTCGACAGATCCTGCGGTCCGGCGAGATGCGCGATCCGCCGATGGCCGAGCTTGGTCAAGTGACGCAGCATTTCGCAGATGCCCATGTCCTCGTCATTGATGACATAGGGGATGTTCGAATTCTCGACGCGCCGGTTCAGCGTTACCACCGACAGGCCGTCCTGGGCGGCCTTGGCGATCGAGGGGTCGCTTCTGAGCACCGCCGCATGGATGAGGCCGTCGACACCGCGATCGCGCAACACTTCGAGAAGGCGAACCTCGCGCTCGCGCTCGCTGTCGGTATTGACGATGATCGACGCATAGCCGAGCGGTTCGAGAACGCTTTCGATCCCTCGGAGGATCGGCGGGAAAATCGGATTGGTGATATCCGGAATGACGACGCCGACCGTCATCGTGCGGTTGGTGCGAAGCCCGAAGGCGATGCGGTTGGGACGATAGTCCAGGCGTTCGGCTGCCGCCTGGATCTTCGCCACGACCTCTGGCGTGATGCTCTTCCGCTCGGTCGGGTCAAGGGCGCGCGATACGGTCGACACATGGACGCCGGTCGCGCGCGCAATGTCCTTCAGCGTGGTTCGTTTCTTCTGCATGTGTCACCTCTCGCCTCCATTTAAAATCTTGCAAGAGGTTTTGCAATCGTTCGCATAGATGCTTGACAAAGCGCAAACGCTGCGCATAATCGCCGATGTGCAATCGTTTGCATATTCAGTTTGCGGCAGGGCAGTTGAGGAGCTGGCCTGCTGTCGATCGAACAGTGCGCAAGTGACGTCCGGTGTGGCCGGGCGATTTGTTTTTCGCTTTAATGCAAACGATTGCGCGCAAATGTCTGGGAGGAGACAAAATGGGAATCAATCGGCTGATCGCGGCAGCAACCATCAGTGTGCTTTCGGCAAGCACCGTTGCGAGCGCTGCGGAAACAATAAGGATCGGCGCATCGCTGCCGATCACCGGTGGCCTTTCGGTCAGCGGCGAGAAACATAAGCGGGGCTACGAGCTCTGCAACAAGCTCATCAATGAAGCGGGCGGTATTCTCGGCAAGCAGGTGGAGCTGATCGTCAGTGACAATCGCTCCGATCCCGCGACGGCGATCAACCAGTACGAACGCTTCATCAATGTCGACAAGGTCGATGCCGTCTACGGCACCTTCTCGAGCCGCCTGACCTTTCCGGTCGGCAACGTTCTGTCCAAGTACAACATGGTTCACCCGGTTCCCTCGGGCGGGGCGCTGCGGATCTATGCCCAGGGCTACAAGAACCTCTTCTATTTCCAGGTCAACGCCGCCGAGTACACCGGCAAGGACGTGATCGGTCTCCTGAAGGAGATCAAGGATCCGGCGGATGCGCCGAAGACCGTCGCCGTCGTCCATGCCGACGACTTCTTCGCCAATGCGATTGCCACGGGCCTTCTCGGCCAGAAGGTGATCGATCCGGCGAACGACAAGGAAATCGCCGACCTCGCGCCCGGTTACTTCAAGGAAGCCGGCATCGAGGTGGTGATGGAGGAGAAGTGGCCCGAAGAAGGCTTCAACGACTGGCTGAACCTTGCCAATTCGATCAAGCGCTCCGGCGCTGAAATGATCGTCGGCCTGACGGCCTCGGCCGAAGAGGCGGTCCAGCTTATGCGCGCACTCAAGACCGTCGGCGCATCGGTAAAGCTCGTCTATCTCAGCCAGGGCGCGCAGACGGAGTTCATCGAGGGTGTCGGCAACGACGCGGCCGATGGCGTCGTCATCCACACCACCTGGCACAAGGATGTTCCGTTCAAGAGCACGCTTGCCGGAAAGCCCTTCGACAACGCCGATTTCGTCAAGGCGTTCGAAGCCGAATATGGCGTCGAGCCGGATGAGGACAGCGCCATCCCCTTCGCCGTCTGCCAGGGCATCGAGCAGGCGATGGTCGGCGCCGGCAGCACGGACAATGCCAAGATGGGCGAGTGGCTGCACGCCCGCACCAAGGAACAGCCTGTCCAGACCGTGCTCGGCGATTTCAGCTGGGACGATCTCGGCCTGCCCGTCGACAAGTCGCACATCATGACCCAGTGGCAGGACGGCAAGCTGACCTTCGTCTACCCGACCGGCCAGTTCGAGGGCATCGTGCCCTTCCGCTATCCCAAGTCTGGTTTCTGACCCTTTGCAAGGCAGGGGAGGGTGTTTCGTCCGCGAGGCGCCCTCCCGATCCACAGGCATCGACTACCCAATTTCTAGTACAAGGAGATCGCGCGGATGCTCGAGGTTAAGAACCTGTGCAAGCACTACGGCGGAATTCGCGCCGTGGACGGCGCAAGCTTCAAGGTCGAGAAAGGCTCGATCACCGCACTCATCGGCCCGAACGGCGCCGGCAAGACCACGGCCTTCAATTGCATCAGCCGCACCGTCGTCCCGACCTCGGGCGAAGTCTGGCTGGACGGGGAGCGGATCGACAATCTGCGCCCGCACAAGATCACGGCCAAGGGCCTCAGCCGGACCTTCCAGATCTCGCGCAACCTCGGCGACATGACGGTGCTGGAAAACGTAATCGTGCAGGCGCGTTGCCACGGCTTTGCCGACCTGTTCCGGCCGGCGGTCACAGCGGAAGAGCGGGACAAGGCGATGTCGATCCTCGATTTTCTCGGGATCACCCGCATCGCCTACGAGGATGGGCACAACCTGTCCTACGGCCAGAAGAAGCTCATGGATCTGGCCGCGCTGCTGATGGCCGATCCGAAGATCATCCTGCTCGACGAGCCGGCCGGCGGCGTCAACCCGACGCTGCTCGAAGAGATCGTCGGCCACATCCGGGCGCTCAACGCCAAGGGGCTGACGGTGCTGATTGTCGAACACAACATGGACCTGATCATGCGGCTTTCGCACCGCGTCGTCGTCATGGCGCACGGGCGGGTGATCTGCGACGGCACGCCCGATGTGGTGCGTCGCGATCCGCATGTGCTCGAAGCCTATCTGGGCGGCGTACTGGAAGAGGAAGCGGCCTGATGAGCGATCTCCTGCAAGTCACCAATATCACCGCCGGCTACGGCGACGGCCCGGCCATTCTCGACGGCGCGCGGCTGACGGTCGAGCCCGGCAAGGTTCACTGCATCATCGGCCCGAACGGCGCCGGCAAATCGACGCTGCTGAAGGCGATCTGCGGCATGCTGACGATCCGCAAGGGCGACGTCATTTTCAAGGGCGAGCGGCTGAACGGCCTGCGCCCCGACCAGATCCTGCGCAAGGGCATCTGTTTCGTACCGCAGGAACGGGCGCTGTTTCCGAAGATGACGGTGCGCGAAAACCTGCGCATGGGCGGATACGTGCTCGACGATGCGAAGCTTCGCGACCGTCGCATCGAGGAAATCCTCGAGCGCTTTCCGGTGCTGCGCGAGCGCGCCGACCAGCACGCCGGCACCATGTCGGGTGGCCAGCAGCAGACGCTAGCGATGGCGCGCACGCTGATCGTCAAGCCCGACATCGTCATGCTCGACGAGCCCTCTCTCGGGCTCGCGCCGAAGATCGTCCAGGAGATGTTCGACATCATGAAGATGATGTCTCAGGAGGGCGTCACCGTGCTGCTCGTCGAGCAGAACGCCATGATGGGCCTCAAGAATTCCGACTGGGGCGTTGTGCTCGACCTCGGCCGCACCCTCTTCGAGGGGCCGGCCGAGGCGGTTCTGGCGGACCCGCGCATCCAGGAACTTTACCTCGGCGGCCGCAAGGTCGCGTAGCGGAGGACACAATGACAGACATTCTTCAGATACTGATACTCGGCCTCGCGCTCGGCGGCGTAATCGCGCTGATGGGCTCCGGACTTTCGCTGGTCTTCGGCGTCATGCGCATCGTCAACCTGGCGCATCCGTCGCTGATCATCTGCGGCGCCTATGTCAGCTACTGGGCCTTCAAGCTCTGGGGCCTCGACCCGATCGCCACGCTGCCGATCGCAGCGCTGATCATGGCGGCGATCGGCGTGCTGCTCTATCGCCTGATGTTCGAAAGCCAGGCCAAAAGCGCGCGCTACTCGGAAATGACGGTGCTTTTGACCTTCGCGCTGGCGATGATCGTCGAGGGCTTCCTCGGTGCCGCCTTCACCAACACCCAGCGCGTGACCTCGCCGGATTATGCGACGGATGCCTTCTTCATCGGCAGCCTGTTCATTCCCAAAGGCCAGCTCTATGCCGGCTGCGTCTCGCTGGCGATCATCGGCGCGCTGACGCTGTTCCTCAACTACTCGCGGCTCGGCTACGCCATCCGCGCCACCACGCAGAACCGCGAGGCCGCCGAACTGCTCGGCGTCAACGTCAACCTCATCAGCATGATCGCCTTTGCGATCGGCATCGGCCTTGCGGGTGCCGCCGGTTCGCTGGTGAGCTTCGTCTTCAGCTTCTTCCCCGCCAAGCAGTGGGAATGGATCGCAATGCTGATGTCGGTCGTCGTGCTCGGCGGCATGGGCAGCGTGCTCGGCACCGTCGTCGCCGCTCTTCTGCTGTCGGTCATCGCCGCCTTCGTCGGCACCTGGGTGGGTGCCACCTGGTCGACCATGACCTTCTTTCTCGCACTCTTCGTCATCCTGCTGATCCGTCCCCAGGGCCTGTTCGGCGAAAAACCGGAGCTGGTATAATGGCCGTAAACCTACAACAAGCCGACGCGGGATCGGTGCTCGAGGCCCGTCGCATTCACAACCAGAAGCTCGCGCGCCAGCATGACCAGACCCGTGCCACGTGGTTTCCCCTGGCCGTTCTCGGTGTCCTGCTCGCCCTGCCGCTCCTGCAACTGACCGGCAACTACAATTACCTGCTGCACCTCGTGCTGTTCACCGCCTCCTATGCGGTCATGGCCAGCGGCTGGAACATCATCGGCGGCTTCGCTGGATATATCTCGCTCGGCCACGCAGTGTTCTTCGCGATCGGTGGCTACTTCTCCGGTGTGCTCCTGGCGCGATACGGCATCTCGACGCTTTTGACGGCGCCGCTCGCCGGGTTGGCGGCCGCGGCCTGCGGCTATCTCATCGGCCTCATCACGCTGAAGGTTCGTGGCCCGAGCTTCATCATCTCGTCGATCGCGCTCCTGATGATCGCCCGCATCCTGTTCGACCACTGGGAGTTCATCGGCGGCGCCAACGGCATGTCGTTGCCGGTCACCGACCTGCCGGTCGAGACCGCCAAGCTGCCCTACTACTACGCCTTCGTGCTGATGGCCGCCTTCACCGTATGGGCCACCTACCGCATCAAGCATTCCAAGTTCGGGCTTGGTCTGCGCGCGCTCTCCAAGGACGAGGTCAAGGCGGAAAGTGCGGGGATCAACACCCGCTTCTACAAGGTGCTCGCCTTTGCGCTCTCGGCCTTCTTCGTCGGCATGGCCGGTGCGGTCTGGGGTGAGTATCTCACCTATCTCCGGCCGAACATCTTCCTGATCATCCTCGTTTCGGCGAACCTGGTGCTGATGTGCATTCTCGGCGGCAAGGGCACGATTGCCGGGCCGGTCGTCGGCGCAATCCTGATCGTCGCCTTCAACGAGATCTTCGTCGCGACCCTCGGCGCATCCGAGATCAATATCCTGGCGACCGGTTTCGTCATGGTTCTCGGGCTGATGTTCTTCCCGAACGGCGTGATCGGAACGCTCGCCCGCAAGGGCAAGCTGCCCCGCGTCCTCAACTGGGATTGAGGGGGAGACGATGCTGGACTTCATCCTCTACAACGCCCCTCAATCGACATGCAGCCAACGGGTTCGATACGTTCTCAACGCCAAGGGCCTCGCCTTTGAGGAGCACAAGCTTGATCTCTTCACCGGCGACCAGCTCAAGCCGGAGTATCTGGCGATCAACCCGAACGGGGTCGTGCCCTCGCTCGTGCACCGGGGCCGCGCGGTGACCGATTCCGCCGTCATCATGGAGTACCTGGAGGACATTCTTCCAGGTGCGCTTCGGCCTGAGGACGCCTTCGGCGCGGCGAAGATGCGGGCGATGATGCGCTTCATCGACGAAGTGCCGACGCCGGCGATCCGGGTGCCGTCCTATAACCTCGCCTTCCTGCCGCACTATCAGGCGATGACGGCCGAGGAGTTCCAGGCGGTCTGCGATGCAAAACCGCTTCGCCGCGAGTTCCTGATGAAAATGGGGCGCTCCGGCTTTCCCGAGCAGGAGATGAACGAGGCGCTCGGTCGCCTCGAGCGCGGCGTTCAGCGCATGGCGACCTGGCTTTCCGACAATGGAGGGCCCTGGCTCATGGGCGAGCAGATGACGCTGGCGGACATCGCGATCATGCCGGTGATCGTGCGGATGGACGATATCGGGCTGTCCTCGATGTGGGCGGAAACGCCGGCGATCCAGGGCTGGCTCGATGCCATCCGCGCAACCGGCGCCTTCACTGAAACTTACTATTACGGGTCCTTGCTGACCGAAAAATATCCGCACCTGAAGACGGCCAAGCCGGAGCTTCGGGTCGCTGGCTCAGGCCTGTGACGCGGAAAGGAGAACTGGGATGAACAGCCATATCAGCCCCGAGGCCAAACTGATCTCCAAGGAGACCGACGTCACGCCGACGGTGCTTGCCGCCATGTCGCGCGGCGACGATCCGCGGCTCAAGCAGATCATGGACGTCATGGTCAGGCACTTGCATGCCTTCTTGCTGGAGGCACGACCGACCGAGGCGGAGTTCGAGTACGCCCTGCGCTGGATCACGGCCGTCGGCCAGGCGACCAATGAAGCACACAACGAAACCGTGCTTGCCGCCGACGTGCTCGGCGCCTCGACACTGATCGACCTGATCAACAATGACGGCATGCAGGGCGAGACGCTGTCGGCACTTCTGGGGCCGTTCTATCGCGGCGGCGCGCCGAAATGCGTGAACGGCGACTGCATCGCCCGTTCGGACACGCCGGGATCGCAGCTCTACTTCACGGGGCGGGTGACCGATCCCGCGGGCAGGCCCGTTGAAGGGGCGACGCTCGACGTCTGGCAGGCGTCCCCGGTCGGGCTCTATGAGAACCAGGACGAAACGCAGGACGACTTCAACCTGCGCGGCCGGTTCACCACGGATGGCGACGGCAACTTTCACTTCGTGTCGGTAAAGCCGGCAGGCTACCCGGTTCCGACCGACGGACCGGTCGGCGACTTGCTGCGGGCGCAGAAGCGGACGCCGATGCGCCCGGCCCATATCCACTTCATCGTTTCGGCGCCGGGCTACAAGACGCTCGTCACCCAGATCTTTTCCGACAGTCACGAAGCCCTGGTCAACGACGTGGTCTTCGGTGCGAAGCAGCAGATCGTCGGCAAGTTCTTCCGCCACGACAGCCCGGACCCGGAATTTCCGGGCGCCGAGGCGCCCTTCTACAGCTGCAACTACCATTTCAAGCTGGTGGAGGGCCAATCGGTCCTGCCGCTGCCGCCCATCTCCGGCAAGAAGGTGGCGCATCATGGCTGAGAGATCGAACGGGCCGCGCCCTGGCGTGGGAGGCATGTGATGCAGCAGAACGTCATCATCACTTGCGCCGTCACCGGCAACCTCACGACGCGGGAGAACCACCCCGGCCTCCCCGTCACGCCGGAGGAAATCGCCAATTCCTGCCTGGAAGCGGCCGATGCCGGTGCGGCGATCGCTCATATCCATGTGCGTGATCCGGTCACGGCGAAGCCTTCCATGGAGCTTAAATATTACCGCGAGGTCGTGGAGCGCATCCGGGCCAAGAACACGGCGCTGATCCTCAACGTCACGACCGGCCCCGGTGGCCGCTACCACCCGAGCGACGAGAACCCGGCGGTCGCCGGACCGCGCACGACGCTGATGCGGCCGGAAAAGCGGGTCGAGCACATCGTCGCGCTGAAACCGGATATCGCCACCCTCGACCTCAACACCATGACATTCGGATCGGAGGTGGTCATCAACACGCCGGCGAACGTCAAGATCATGGCCGACATCATCAACGAGGCAGGTTCCAAGCCGGAGCTCGAAGTGTTCGACACCGGGCACATCCAGCTCGCGCAGGATCTCTTGAAGGCCGGCGTTTTGAAGTCGCCGGCGATGTTCACGATCGTCACCGGCGTCAAATACGGCTTCCCTTCGACCACCGACGTGATGGCGACCGCGGCCCGCATGCTGCCCGGCGACGCCGTCTGGACCGGCTTCGGCGTCGGGCGAATGTCGTTCCCGATGGCGGTTCAGGCCTATCTGCTCGGCGGTCACGTCCGGGTGGGGCTGGAGGACAATTCCTACATCGCCAAGGGCGTGCTCGCCAAAGGCAATGGCGAACTGGTCGAACGGGCGAGGGACCTGATCGAGAAGCTCGGCGGCCGGATCGCCGAGCCTTCCCAGGCCCGTGAAATCCTCGGACTGCGTGCATAAGCATCGATATCTGCAAGGAGGCATAGAATGAACATTCAGGTGGACGCCAAGATCGCCCGGGCGCTGAGGGTGACGGAAAAATCCCCCGATCTCGACAATCTCAAGATCGACGTCGTCGATGTCGCGGTGCCACGGCCGGGTCCTGGACAGGTGCTGGTGGAGATCGTCGCTGCAGGGGTCAATCCCAGCGACGTGAAGGCGTCCCTCGGGCACATGCCGCACGCCGTCTGGCCGCGCACGCCGGGGCGCGATTTCGGCGGCATCGTGCGCGAAGGGCCGTCGTCGATGGTCGGCATGGAGATCTGGGGGGGCGGCGGCGAACTCGGCATCACCCAGGACGGCAGCCACGCCAAGTGGATGGTGCTCGACCAGAAGGCGGTGCGGGCCAAGCCCGCGAATTTCACCATGCAGGAAGCGGGCTCGATCGGCGTGCCGTTCATCACCGCCTTTGAGGGCCTGCGCGAGGCCGGCGGCGTGCAGCCGACGGATGTCGTGCTCGTCTGCGGCGGCAACGGCAAGGTCGGGCAGGCGGTGATCCAGCTCGCGACCATGGCGGGCGCCAAGGTCTTTGCGGTCGAGTACAACGAACAGCCGCTTCTGGCGCACACCAACGCGCCGGTCGAGATGCTGAACAGCGCCAAGGATGACGTTGCCGCGATCGTGCGCGAAAAGACCGGCGGCCATGGGGCCGACATCGTCTTCAATACGGTCGGCAGTCCCTATTTCGAGATCGCCAACAACGCGATGGCGAAGCAGGCGCGACAGGTGTTCATTTCCACCTTCGACCGCGCCGTGCCCTTCGATATCTTCAACTTCTTCCGCGGCCGCCACAAATATATCGGCATCGACACGCTGGCGCTGTCCTCGGTCGAGGGCGCGCGCATCTTCGACAAGCTGAAGCCGAAGTTCGAAGAGGGCAAGCTGAAGCCGTTCCCGATCAATCCGGCGACCGTCTATGGCTTTGCCGACGCCGCCAAGGCCTATGCCTCGGTGCTGCGCGGCACCCCCGAGCGTGTGCTGCTGGTGCCCTGAGGAGGAGGAGACGATGCAGGTGACGCGCTACGGCGAGGCCAGATCCTACGAGGCGCCGGAGCACTACGGCATGCATTGCCTGCGGTTGCAGGGAAAGGAGGCGACGGTTACCGATACGATCTGGATCGGCCTGTCGCACCTCCTGCCCGGCGGTCATACGTCGCTGAAGGACGCCGCGGTCGAGAAGATCTACATCGTCGTTGCCGGCGAAGTGACGGTCGAAACTGGCAGCGAGAGCGTCACGCTTGGCTTTCTCGACAGTTGCCGGCTGGCGCCCGGCGAGGCGCGCGCGCTGGTCAACCGCACCAATGCGCCGGCGTCCATCCTGCTCGCCATGCCGACCTGAGCGCCGCAGAACGGAGAATCTTGGATGGTTTCAACGGGTCTTTACCGGCTGGGCGCGCGTGCGCCACGCGTTCCCGCCAGCGGACGATTTTACGTCGCGCCCGGTGCCGTGGTGATCGGCGACGTGCGGCTCGACGAGGATGTCAGCATCTGGTTCAACGCCGTCTTGCGCGGCGACAACGAGCCGATCATTCTTCGGCGCGGCTGTAACGTGCAGGACGGATGCGTCGTTCATACCGATCCGGGTTACCCCGTGGAAATCGGCGAGGATGTCACCGTCGGGCACAACGCCACCATCCACGGATGCCGGATCGGCAAGGGCAGTCTCGTCGGCATGGGGGCAACGATCCTAAATGGCGCGCAGATCGGAGAGAGATGCCTGATCGGCGCCGGCGCCTTGGTGCGGGAGAACATGGTCGTCCCGGATGGCTCGCTGGTCCTCGGGGTGCCCGCCCAGATCGTCCGCACGCTCGACGCGAAAGTGGCCGAGGGCTTGTCGACCGGGGCGCAGCGATATCGCGCGAAGGCGCAGAGCTACCCTGGGGATCTTCAACCGGTATCCGTCGGGCAAGCAACGCCTGACGCAGACGAAGGCAATGACATCATGCGGGAGGATATGCATGACGCAGAATGAGAACCGACTGGTCAGTGTCGTCGAACACTGGCTCCCGCGCATGGAGGTGGCCGGGATCCCGTCGGCAACGGCACGCGCCGTCATCGAGCGCGCCGGCGTCTGGCAGAACTGGCTTGCCACCTGGAGCGAGGAAGGCGAGCGTCACGCGGAACTCGGCGCTGCGGCTCTTGCTGCCGGCCGCAACGTGACCGCCGGCGAGGCCTATGCCCGCGCCAGCCTCTTCTATCATTTCGGACAGTTCATGGCTTTCGAGGACCTTGAGGCAAAGGCGAGGGCGGCCGCGCGAAAGGTGGAACTCTACCGTGTCGCAGCGCCACTGCTCGATCCTCCCGGCGAGATGGTCGCCATCCCCTTCGAAGACGGAGAACTTCGGGCCGTTCTTCGCGTGCCGAGCGGAGACGGCAGGCACCCGCTGGCGCTGATCATCCCTGGCTCGGATTCGACCAAGGAGGAATTTCCGGCCTTCGAGCGGCATTTTCATGCCCGCGGCGTTGCGACCCTGTCGCTCGACGGCCCCGGCCAGGGCGAGGGCCGTTCGATGGGTGCGTTGCGTCCGGATATCGGCCCGGCCGTCGAGGCGGCGCTCCGGTCGGTGGCGGCGCATCCGCGCCTGTCGGGCAAGGTCGCGCTCGTCGGCATGGCCTTCGGCGGCTTTCTCGCGCTACGCGCCGCCGCGTCCGTGCAGAAGCTTGCCGGTGTCGTCTCCATCAACGGCTTCTTCGATCTCGGCGGTTTCTGGGATGCGCTGCCGCAGGTCTATCGCGACAACATGCGCTTCTCGCTCGGGGGCGCGGACGTTCGCGAACGGGCCGACCGCTTCACCCTGGCGCGCTGCCCGCCGCCGACCATCCCGGCCCTCATCCTTCACGGCGGACGCGACAAGATTTTTCCACCCTCCGAGGCGGTAAAATGCGCGGATATCTGCGGGCGCGGCGCCGAACTGCACGTCTTCGAGGATGGCAACCACGTCTGCAACAACATCCCCTGGCTCTATCGCCCGCTTGTCGCCGACTGGGTGGCGGAGCGACTGGGCGCGTGACCGCCAAGGGCGGCGTTACGCGTCCGGCAAGGTGAAGACGGCGCACGGCGCTGCGATGCCGCGCAAACCGTGCTCGCCGAGTGGCAGCAGCGGCATCGACATGGCCCCAGCGACGGCACCCGAAATCAGCACGGAGCGGCCGAGCGGCCGGCACAGGCCCTCCAGCCGGCTGACGAGATTGACCGCCGGGCCGATCGCGGTGAAGTCGAGCCTGTCGGCAGCGCCGATATTGCCCCAGAGAATGTCGCCGAGGTGCAGGGCCACCCCGAAGGAGAGCGGCGGCAGCCCCTCGGCCTGCCGTGTCTCGTCGAGATGCGCCATGCCGGCGCGTGCGGCGGTGACCGCGCGCAGCGCCGCATCGCAGGCTTCGCCCGGCGAACCGCTCACCGGAAAGATCGCCAGGACGCCGTCGCCGATGAATTTCAGCACCTCGCCACCAAAGGCATGGATCGCGCCGGCGAGGCGATCGAACCAGGCGTCGAGGGCGGCGATCACCACGGCCGGTTCCGATGTCTCGGACAGCGCCGTGAAGTTGCGCAAATCGGCATAGAGCAGGGCCGCCCGAATGGTTTCGCCGGTGCCGCGGGTGAGCGCCCCGGCGCGGACGCGGGCGGCACTGCGGCGGCCGAGATAGGCGTCGAGCAGAGCGGTCAGCGCTGCTCGCTCGGCAAGAACCGCCAGGGGCGCGACGGCAAAGCGTTCGACCTCATGAAGCCGCGCCGTCTCTTCCCGGTCGAACGGGCGGGTCCCGGCCCAACTGAGGGGCGCGTGTTCCGTTCCCAGTTTGGCCGATGGTTGCAGCATTGGTCCGAACCCGGCCAGCCACTCTTCACCCGCCCGGTCGGAGACGGCGCCGGCAAAGCCCAGGCTCTCGATCACCACGCCGCTCTCGGCCCGCCACA